>DATKLQ010000024.1:0-6053 GCA_035542335.1 Ignavibacteriaceae bacterium
ACATTCACGATACCGGCCTGAACCTGTCCGTATTCTGCATTGAATCCGCCGCGTTCAATTGAAATTTCTTTTATGGTGCTTAATGCTACTTTTGTTATTGCCTGGTTATTTCGGGGATCTCTCATAGTTGTGCCGTCAACAATAAACAACGATTGATTCCCACTGCCTCCACGAATAAAAAAATCTCTTCCATCGGTACCAATTCCTGCCTGCATTCCAAGTACGTCCTGGACATTGATAATTGGCAAATCCTTTAATTCCTCGCCTGAAACTGAAACTACGCTTGTGGCAACATCAGGTTTTATTAGGTTTCTCTCGGCAACAACAACAACTTCACCTACCTGAATAGTTTCCTCTTCGAGAGAAACGTCAATACGCGCAGTTTCATCGATATATACTCTAACATCATTCACTACAACCTTTGTATATCCGATAACAGAAACCTGCATACTATAAATCCCAGGCGGGACATGCAAAATCGTATATTCTCCATTAAGATTTGAAGCCGCTCCCAGGGAGGTCTCTAAAATTACAATGTTAGCTCCGGGGATCGGATCTCCGGTAGCTTTATCCGTGACAATCCCGGCAATTTTTCCCGTAGTTCCCGGGTAAACAACCAAAGCGGGAATTGCCAAAAGAAACAACGATAGTATCAGTTTTTTCATTAGCCATTACTCCTTCCGACAATGAACAGAAATTAATAAATGAAACTTAAATCTCTTTAATGGATCGGTTAAAAAGAGTGGAGCTCCCCTAGAAAAATTATTTTGATTACAAAGTATCAATGTTGAATATCTTATCTCCGGATTATCTCTAAATTTTCTTTACTGAATTTCCGATTATGAGTTCGGGATTTTGAAAAACCCTCACATGCTGCGACGAATTGCTTATCATCCTTATCATCGCAGCCATTATATCTTTTCCCAAGGTATTCACCGGCTGCATCACGTGAGTAATTTCGGGTCTGAAAATATCCGAACCCGGGATTTCATCAAAGCTTAATATTGAGATATCTTCCGGTATTGATAGTTTTAATTGCTGTACAGCTTTAATTACTCCGATTGACATTAAACCGTTAAAAGGAAAAATGACAGTAGGCTTGTCACTTCTCTGAAGCAGCAGTTTCGTAGCCGACAACGCCTTATCCTCATTGAATTCACAATTCATTATCAGGTCAGGATCGATCTTTATATTATATTTCTTCATTGCATTCCTAAAGCCAGCAAACCTTTCCACATCGGGATACAAAGTTCCGTTACCCTTAAGTATGGCTATTTTTTTATGACCAAGACGGATTAAATATTCGGTGGCATCATAAGATCCTTTGTAGTGATCGGTGGAGATAAAATTTGTATTCAAATCTTTAAATACCCTATCAAATAATATGAATCTCACCTTGCTCTTTATCAGATACTCTACCGATGCCTTGGAAGTCGGAGCAATTATTGCCCCGTCTACTCTCTGCGAATGGATAAGCTTGACGTATTTAATCTCTTTGAGAGGATCTTCATCGGTGTTGCATAAAACCAGGTTGAAATCTCTCTCGCTTGAATACTCCTCGATAAAACGGAACCAGCTGTTGAAGAAAGTATTTTTTATATCGGGCATTATGACCGCAATGGTATTTGTTTTTTTCTGCACCAGGTATCTGGCCGCCTGGCTGGGCTGATAATTCAACTGCTCCATTACCTGGAAGATTTTATTTGCGGTCCGGGAACTTACGATATCGGGATTGTTCAAAAGGCGGGAAACAGTAACAACTGATACTTTAGCTTTTTTTGCTACGTCGAGAATAGTGGTCATCTAAAAAAGATAAACGTTTAACATTTTTGCAGGTTATTTAAGGAATTTAAAATTGAAATGCAAGAATGTTTTAAGTAAAAATTTTAAAAAAAGTTGATGAGTTTAAGAAGTGTAATTAAGTTTCAAATTGGGATAAGAATCGGACCGATATCCGGAATGAATTTTAAAGTTTGAAAAGATTTTTTTTACAATGTATTCGAAATTCAGCTCAATTTCAGCAAATTCATTTAAGATTAGAAAATCTTTATAGTGACTGTTTTCTAATAAAGTCTTTAACTATAAACAATTATAATATTAAACCGGTTCAAAGTTTTTTTTAAAATTTCAAATTTATTTATGAGTGTAAATTTTTAAATTGTATCAAGAATTCTAATGGTAATAAATTTTTACTTAAGAATTATTCTGATCTTAATGCATTTACAATATTCAGCCTGGCTGCCCGCACCGACGGGAAAAATCCTCCGAGAATCCCCATGAAAATTGAAAATATTAATGATGAAACTACAATGGAAGGGGATAAGCTGAATGAAAAAGCTATTTCGGAAAAAGAATTCCAGTTTAATGTGGAAATTGAAATCAGCTGCAGGAATGATGCGAGAATAATTCCCGCCGCTCCGCCGATTAAAGCAATCAGCAGCGATTCAAATAGAAATACAATCAGCACGCTCCTTCTGCTGAAGCCTAAGGCGCGCATCGTTCCGACTTCCACGGTTCGGTGTGCAACTGCGGCATACATTGTTATGGCTGCTCCTACAACCGCCCCGATTGAAAATATAACCGTAATGAATATTCCTAATATCCTTATAAATCCTGCAAGGTATTCGGACTGTTCGGCGAAATAAGCCTGTTCTTTTTTTACCTCATATTGGTTAAGCCTTCTGTCTGATTCAAAACTTTTTTTAAAGCTGCTGAAATTTGAAATGTTATCTAACCTCAGGGTAACCGATTGCACAACATTTCCTCGATTGAATGCATTCTGCAGCTGGGAAACATCGCCCCAAATTTCCGAGTCAAAGCCGCTTCCGTCGGTTGTAAATTCGCCTACAATTTTCCAATTATCGCCGGCAAATTTTACGGTCTTTCCTATTTCCGTTCCCTGGAAATTTTTCATAATTGATTCTCCTACTATCAGCTCCCGAAGGGAAGGATTAAACATTCTTCCGGAAATTATTTTAACCTGCGGCCGCAGCGAGGGAAAAACTTGTGATACTCCTCTTACCGTTACATTGCTTACACCGCCGCCTATTTTATCCAGGTTAATCACAACAACCAGATCGTTGGAAATCTTTTGTGCCCCTTCAGCGGTTTTGGCTATATGCGGTAAAGTCCTGATTACATTTTGAGTTTCACCGTCGATTATACTTGAAATTTCACCAGTGGAAGATTTCCTGATTACAATTATATTTTCCGGGGATCCTGTTGCGACAAGTGTTTTTTCTATCCCGTAAGCCATCATAAGCACTGCCGCAAATACAAAGACTACCAGCGCTATGCCTGAAACAGTAATAGCTGTGGTGAGCTTTCTGGACCCGAAACTTTTTACGGAATATTTAAATGGGACCGCCATTGGTTATCCTTGAATATTGGTGATTATTGAAGTTTAAGTTCAAGTTCAGGATCCGCAACTTTTAACTTCTTGAACCTGCCTGCGGCAAGGCAGGCTTGAACTTAAACTTGAACTCTAACTTATTCTATCCTACGAACCTCAACCCTTCTACAATTTTTGTCCTTACCGCTCTTTGCACAGGGAACAGAGAAGAGATTATTCCTATAATTAAAATCGCGCTGAGGGCCAGGATAACGGTAATAGGTTCGATCCGGAAAATAGGGAAAAAGCCTTTAGGAATAACCTTCTCGAAAAAAGCTACAATCGGGAAAGTGAGCAATAAACCAATCCCGCCTCCTAATGCAGAAATAAAAAGTGATTCACCCATAATTAATCCTACCAGGTGTGCCCCTGAATAGCCTAGAGTTTTAAGCACTGCATATTCCCTTGTCCGTTCTCTAGCCGCCATGATCATTGTATTTCCCAAAACGAGCATGATAATACCGACTATAATAAAAGAAATAACATTCATTCCTTCTATAATAGCGCTGCTCGAGGCAATAAATCCCTGCTGGAATGCTCGTTCAGTTTCGGTTTTGGTTTCCGCGGGAGAGTTTTTAAATAGCGCATCAATTTTATTTGAAACAACTGCCGAATTTTTCGGATCATTAATTCTTACCACATACCAGCCGACCTCATTTGCTCTCGGCGGAGCATCCTGCAGCATTCTTTCATTCAGGTAATCCCAGTGAAAAATCATTGAGGTTGCATCGGTATAATTAAATTTAGGCTGATAAATTCCCCTGATAACAAATTCCCACCTTCCCGGATAAATATCTCCCTCCAGCACCATTGGGTCGCCAATTTTTAAATTATACTGCCTGGCGATGTCTCTTCCGATCACGCAGCTATTTCTTTCATTTGTAAAATTATTCAATTCTTCCTTGCTTAAGACATATTCCGGGTACATATCAAAAACCGTATTAGCATCGGCGGCGAACCTGGCGAAGAACTGGTTTTTATCTTTATATATGCCTCCGAACCAGTTGAAAAAGCTTACGTTCTCCACTTCGGGAATTTTCTTAATTTTTTCCAGGTAGGAATAGGGAAGGGGAAAAATAAAAGAAACCGAATGCCTGGTAATCAACCGGTCTGCCTGCGAGGCTTCGATGCCTACATACCACGCCGTAACTACCGTCCGGAGAAGGCCGAATGCTATTACGGCAATAGCAATTCCAAAAACAGTTAAAGTTGTTCTGAGTTTATGCCTCAGGGCATTCTTAAATATTAATTTAAATACTTTCATTGAGGCTCCTTAATCAAATCTCCTTTTTCAAGATGATTGACTTTTCTTGCTCTTGAGGCTGCATGGGGATCATGCGTAACAATTAGTATTGTTTTCTTAAATTCACTATTCAGCCTTTCCATAAGTGTTAATATCTCATCGGCGGAATTTTTATCAAGATCGCCCGTCGGTTCGTCCGCAACCAGTATGAGCGGATCGGTTACGATAGCCCTGGCAATTGCAACCCTCTGCTCCTGCCCGCCTGAAAGCTGTTTTGGATAATGATGCATCCTGTCTCCCAATCCTACCACCGAGAGGACATTTTCAACATGGCTTCTTCTTTCTGCTTTGGATAATTTTGTAAGGAGGAGCGGCAGCTCGACATTTTCAAAAGCAGTTAATACGGGAATCAAATTATAAAACTGAAACACAAATCCGACATTTGAGGATCTCCATTTAGCCAGGGCTGATTCCCCTAAAGTTGAAATGTCGGTTCCGTTCACAATGATGCTCCCCTGCGATGGCCTGTCGATTCCTGCAATTAAATTTAAAAGAGTTGTTTTACCCGAGCCTGAAGGTCCCATTAATGCCAGAAAATCTCCCTCATGAACAGTAAGATTAATATTGTTTAATACTGGTATTTCGAAGCTGTCTCTCCAGTAAGACTTTGATACATTTTGAATTTCAATCAGCTCAGCCATTGTTGCTCCTTGTGAAATAGAAAAGTTAATCGTTAAACGTTCATTGTCAATCGTCAACTAACTATTAACTATTAACATTTAACTTTATATTACTTAACATTTACTTTGGTTCCGTTCAAAATTTTTTCTCCGGGGTTATTTATAACCTGGTCTCCGTTTTCAACACCCGAAACTACTTCCCAATAATCCGCGAAGTCTCTCCCGGTGCTAATCTGAATTTCCACTGCTTTATTGTCTTCAACTTTAAATGCATATTTGTTATTGTTTCTTGTAACAACTGCAGATTTTGGGATCATAAGAACAGGCGGTTCGGTTTTCTCTTCTTTCTTATTTTCTTTTAAAAATAATACTTTAGCGCTCATTTCGGGAAGAACCTTTTCATCGTATTTTTTAAAGCCGACTTTTACAAGAACCGTAGCTTTTGATCTGTCTGCGGTGGGGACAATCTTGGCAACGAAGCCTGCGTAAATCTGATTCGGATAAGCATCTAAAGTTATTTCACAATCCTGGCCTACCGTTATTCTCTGTATGTTCGATTCCGATACGTCGGCTTCCACCTGGAGCGATTTCATATCTGCTATTGTTACGACTGCTGCCCTTGAATTTGCACCTGCGGCTAAGGGAGCAACTATTTCCCCCACATCAGCATTTTTTGTAAGGACTGTTCCGTCAAAAGGAGCACGGATCAAAGTGTTTTCGAGAGCAACCTCTGCAGCCT
>DATKLQ010000025.1:0-5362 GCA_035542335.1 Ignavibacteriaceae bacterium
ACTCACAAAAAAGTTGAAGAAAAATTAAAAGAGCTTGAGAACAAGCTTAAAGAACATGACGAACAAATTGTTCAAATTATTCAGGTGATAAATCAGCTAATCACACCGCCGGCTTCTTCTAAAAAGAAGATTGGTTTTACAATAGACTAACAATTTAGAAATTTAATAGTTTGAAAATTTTAACAATTTGTCAATTTAACAGTTTGGCAATTTAACAATAAACAATACAGCGATAGAATGAACATGAGCAAATCCATATCTCGAATCATTTCAGAATTTGCAGTGAATCTTAAATATGGAGATCTGCCGGAAGAAGTCATTTTTTTGGCAAAAAAATTTCTATATGATTCGATCGGCTGCGCGTACGGAGCTTATCATACTAAAGACGTAAATATCATCAGGAATATTTATAAAAGAATGGGAGGTAAAAAAGAATCCACCACTATCGGTTTCGGTGATATGCTTCCGGCTGTAAGCACTTCATTAATAAATTCTTTAATGATCAGGGCGCTTGATTTTAACGACATCTATTGGAAAGAAGATCCTTCCCATCCATCCGACTTAATTCCCGCCGCATTATCAGTAGGTGAAATGATTGATGTCAAGATGAAGGAAGTAATCACTGCAATTGTGCTGGCGTATGAATTTGAGCAGCGGCTTTGCGAATTTGCAGTACCCGGCATCCGCGAAAGAAAGTGGCATCATGCAGCATTGACCCAGTTCGTTTCGCCGATTGCTGCCGGGAAAGTTTTAAGATTAACTGCGGACCAAATGGTTAA
Organism: Ignavibacteriaceae bacterium; assembly: GCA_035542335.1. Lineage (GTDB taxonomy): Bacteria > Bacteroidota > Ignavibacteria > Ignavibacteriales > Ignavibacteriaceae > DATKLQ01. The sequence goes on from DATKLQ010000025.1 coordinate 780, forward strand.
TGCAATCGGCATTAGCGCAAGCCATAATTATACTATCGGCTGTCCGACCTCAGGAAAACTTACTATGATGAAAAATACCGTAGACCCCATGGCAGTTCAATCGGGAGTATTGGCTGCATTGATGGCAAAGGAAGGCTATACGGGCACTGAAGCAGTATTCGAAGGAAAGGAAGGATTCATGGACTGCTTCTTCGGATGGAATGCCAAAGATCAGCAGCTTAATCCCCTGCAGATGCAGGGAAGAGAATCTCTGGGGACCTGGAGCTGGAATATCGAAAAATTAATTTCGGGCTTAGGCGAGTCATATAAGATATTGGAATGCAGCATGAAAGCTTTCCCGACTGAAGCGCTGACTCATACGCATATTTCGGCAGCTCTTAAAGCGGTGACAAAAAATAATATCAGTTACAATCAAATAGAGAGCGTAAAGGTAACTGCCATCGCACGGGCTTGTGATATCCTTTTTGATCCGCACAAGTACAGGCCGGAATCTAGGGAAACCGCAGACCACTCACTCCCCTACTGTATCGCTGCTGCATTGGTCGATCATAAAATTACTACTCAAGCTTTTACTGAAGAAAAATTAAAAGATCGGAGAATCTGGGAGGTAATTGATAAAATACATGGTGAAGCTTCCGAAGAATTCGAGAAAATGTTCCCTGCAAAACAGCCCAGCAGAATCGTAATTAAAACAAAAGACGGTAAGGAATTTTCGGAATACATTGAGTATCCGAAGGGAGATCCTAGAGAACCCCTGACCGAAGAGGATCTCGATAATAAATTCAATTCATTATCCGAAAAGCTTCTTAATAAAAAAAGACAGAAAGAAATAAAAAAAATAATTTTCAATTGCGAAAAGAAGAAAACTAAAGATTTTATGGAGAAGCTGATTATTTAGCTGCTTAATTGCCTAATTGATTAATTGTTAAATTGCTAATTAAGATACTTGATTTTAATAATTTAACAATTTAACAGTTTAACAATTTGACAATTTATCAGTTTGATTAAGAGTTTCTAAAGATTTAATTTTGTGGCAGTATAATGACATTCTTAAGGTTGATAAATGCAGGCAATAATATATACAGAAGCAAGAAATAAACTAAATAAGCTCATTGATACAGTAAACGAAAATAGCGAACCATTTATAATTGTGGGCAGCAAAGGAAGAAAGGATGCTGTTTTAATTTCAAAAGAAGATTATGATAATCTGATTGAAAATCTTTATATACTAAGTAATCCGAAATGGGTCAAGAGCATTAAAAAAGGATTGAAGGAGCTTGAAGAAGGAAAAGGTAAAAAAATAAATATTTATGAAGTTCTGGGGAAGAAAAATTGGAGAAAATCTTAGAAGTAATCTGGTCTCCGGAATCGCTTAGACAGAAAATTAAAATAGAAAAAACTAAATCGGCTGAGCATTTCTTCTCGAAAGTCATACTATTAATTGAAGATATAAAAAAAAATCCCTTTAATGGTAAAGGCAGACCTGAACATCTCAAATATAAAATTCCTCCCTGCTGGTCACGAAGAATAAATAAAAAGGATAGATTGATTTACAGAATTAAAGAAAATCAAATAGAAATAATTTCAATTTTGGGGCATTATGAAAATGATTGAATCTTCGGGTAAACGCGGAGAAAACGTCCGTTCCGATTGTTACTTCGAAATTGAATTAAAAAATTCGGGGGGAGTAAAAATCGATATAAAAAGCAAAGTTTCTTCAATGTACGGTGAATCAATTAATAAGCTGATTAGAGAGATGAGCGCTTTTTTCAAATTAAAAAATGCAGAAATATATTTTGAAGATTCCGGCGCACTTCCTTTTATAATTGCCGCACGATTTGAAGCCGTAATTAAAAGAATCAATCCCGGAATTGAAGATGAATATTTAATTAGGTTCAATGAAAAAAATTTATATAAAACTTCAAAAGATAGGCTAAGAAGAAGCCGCTTGTACCTCCCGGGGAATGAACCGAAATTTTTTATTAATGCCGGACTTTATTCTCCCGACGGAATCATATTGGATCTGGAAGACAGTGTCGCACTTTCCGAGAAAGATCCGGCTCAAATACTCGTAAGAAATGCATTGAGATCGGTTGATTTTTACGGGGCTGAGAGAATGGTAAGGATAAATCAGCTTCCAAAAGGTTTGAGCGATTTAAAATTTATAGTGCCCCATAATGTTCATGTAATTTTAATTCCAAAATGCGAATCTGTTGAGCAAGTCCTGCAAATTGAAGAAGAAACAGTGCGTATACAGGAAAAACAGAATCTTAAGAATAGTATCTACTACATGCCTATAATTGAAAGCGCAGCAGGAGTTATTAAGTCCTTTGATATTGCATCAGCCTCCAAAGATGTTTGTGCATTGGCAATAGGGCTTGAAGACTATACGGCGGATATCGGAGTACAACGGACTATCGAAGGAAAGGAATCTTTTTTTGCACGGTCAATAATTGTAAATGCCGCAAAAGCTGCCGGCGTACAGGCAATTGATACGGTGTTTTCGGATGTTGAAGATATGGAAGGATTGAAAGCTAGTGTTCTTGAAGCAAAGGCGCTTGGATTTGAAGGAAAAGGATGTATTCACCCTAGACAAATTAAAGTTGTGCACGAAGCATTTGCACCTACTCCGGAAGAAATACTAAAAGCGCAAAAAATTATAGATGCATTTAAAGAAGCTGAAAAACAGGGGCTTGGTGTAGTTTCTCTCGGAAGCAAGATGATTGATCCGCCGGTAGTGAAAAGAGCCCAAAGATTATTAGAATTAGCTAATTTGTCATTAGTTAATCGTCAATAGCCGTTGGAAAATAGCTAAAGTCATTCGGTGGTCATTCAGTAGTCATTAAATGGCCTGCCCCGGCGTAGTCCCGATATAATCGGGACGAAGCCGGGTCATTCAATTGTAATCCGATAGAAAGCATTTTGGAAAGTTATTAAAAACCTTGTCGATAAATTGATTTCAAAATGGAAATAAATTTCAATATCGAATAATAATTATGGAATGCGATGTGAATAAATTAAAGAAGTGTATTCGTTATTCGACATGCCGTTTATGTAGTCATTCTCCGAAACGATATAACAATAGAGCAATAAAACAATTTAACTATTTAACAATTTATCAATTTGACAATTTATCAATTTAACAGTTTAACAATTTAACATTTTAGATATTTAACAACATCATCAATCCATCCTTAAATGAAATTAGTAAAAAATGCTTTAGGCAGATTTGTTCCGGTTGAAGTAAACGGACAAAAACAAATACCTTTTAAAGGGGTAAATAAATATAGACCGTCAGGTGTAAAAGCGAAACTTCCTATAAAAACATGTATTGATTATCCTGCGGATGGAAATAAAACTGTAAAAAATTTAAGAGAAGCATTAAAAAGATCCGGACTAAAGGACGGTATGACGATTTCAACTCATCATCATCTAAGGAATGGCGATGCTTTGACAAATATTCTTTTTGATACCGTTAAATCAATGGGGATAAAAAATATAAGGTGGTTCCCGAGTGCATCATTCCCGGTTCATGAGCATTTAATTCAATATCTTGAAGACGGGACAATCCATCACATCGAGGGGAGCATGAACGGGCCGCTAGGAAAGTTTACTTCGTATGGCAAGATGAAAGGCATCGGTGTTCTAAGATCCCACGGCGGAAGATACCAGGCGGTGCAGGACGGAGAAGTGCATATAGATATTGCCGTGATTGCCGCGCCGGCAGCCGATCAATTCGGAAATGCAAACGGAGTAAACGGAAAATCAGCCAGCGGATTAATCGGTTTTGCCTTGGTTGATTCTGAATACGCCGATAAAGTAATTGTTGTCACCGATAACCTTGTTCCTTTTCCGTGTGTACCATGGCAAATCCAGGGAAACAATGTCGATTATGTAGTTCAAATTGATTCTTTGGGGGACTCATCTAAAATCGTTTCGGGAACAACTGAAATAACAAAATCCCCGGACAGGCTATTAATTGCAGAATATACAGCTCAATTTCTGGAAGATTCGGGGATCATGAAAAACGGCTTTTCCTTCCAGGCTGGGGCCGGAGGAACAGCACTGGCATTTATTCCTTTCCTGGAAGAAAAAATGAAGGCAAAAGGAATAAAAGCAAGATTCGTAAGAGGCGGCAGCACAAAATATTTAGTCCGGCTGCTTAAAGAAGGATTGACGGACTATATACTCGACGGCCAGACTTTTGATCTTGAAGGCGTAAGATCGATGAGGGAAAATCCTAATCATATTAATACAAGCCCGTTTACAAGCTATAATTTTCACGGCAAAGGAAATTTCGCCCAGATAGTTGATGCGGCTATTCTAGGTGCCACCGAAGTCGATATTAATTTTAATGCAAATGTAGTTACACATTCCGACGGCCTGCTGCTTCATGGAATCGGCGGATGGCAGAATTGCCTCTATTCAAAATGCGTAATACTCGCAGTTCCTTCCTTCAGGGACAGAATTCCTGTGATTGTAAATAAGGTTACAACTCTATGCGGACCGGGTGAATTAATTGACGTTGTAATAACGGAAAGAGGAATTGCGATTAATCCTAAAAGAAAAGATTTAATTACTGC
>DATKLQ010000026.1:0-9464 GCA_035542335.1 Ignavibacteriaceae bacterium
CTACTATTTGGCAAATAATCCGGGCAGAGTATTCGGAAGAGATATTTTATTGAAGTATATCTGGGGAACCGATGTTTTTGTTGTAGATAGAACCGTAGATGTACATGTCAGGAAAATCCGTGAAAAGCTCGGAAAATATTCCGATCTGATCGAAACAGTAAAAGGAGTCGGGTACCGCTTTAAAAATGTGGAATGATTTATCGGCTAACCTGAAATATTCAGGAATTTATCTTAAAGAAATTATTCTTTTAGATTCTGTCGTCATTTTAATTATCTTGCTGCTCGAAGAAAGAATTTATATAACTCTCCCCCTTGCTTTTTTAATACTCCTCTTCAGCCTTATATTCCTCAGCCTGATCGGTAAAAAAAGAAGCACTGAATTGTCTGAAATTAAAGAAATTATTAAACACATCAGGGAAAATTATTACAGCGGCCCTGAGGAAATTAATTTAAGCACCGGCCTCAGCTCTCTCCAGGAAGAAATAAGGAGAATGTTTGAAAAAGCAAAAGCAGATATAGAATATTTAAAGAAGCTGGAAAAGATGAGAACCGAATTTCTGGCAAATGTTTCCCATGAGCTGAGAACTCCAATTTTTGCAATCCAGGGTTATATTGAGACTCTTCTCAGCGGGGCAATTAATGATGAAAAGGTAAATAAAACTTTCCTCGAGAAAGCAGACAGGCATACATTGAATTTAAATAACCTCTTAAATGATCTGATTGATATTTCAAGGATTGAATCAGGCGAAATGCGTATGAGCTTCAGGTATTTCAATATTAATGAAGCTTTGAGAACCGTTGTACAGGAGTTCGAACCTATGGCTTCCGAAAAAAAAATCTCCCTGCTTTTTCATCCGGGGAAAGAAAATTTGCAGCTCTGGGGAGATAAGCAGAGACTTAGGCTGGTCATCGTCAACCTCCTTACAAATGCAATTAAATACACTGAAGAGGGGACTGTAGAAGTGTTTGTTGAAGATGGACCGAAATACGGTAAAATAATTGTTAAAGATACAGGTATAGGGATACCGGCGGACGACCTTGATCGCATATTCGAAAGATTTTACAGGGTCGATAAAGGCAGATCCCGGCTGGTTGGAGGTACGGGGCTGGGACTGGCTATTGTGAAGCACATCGTTGAAGCTCACGGCTCCAAGGTTGAAGTAAAAAGCGAGCCGGGGAAAGGGAGTGAATTCTCATTTAAGTTGCGCAAATAAAATATCGCAGGGAAGAAGTTCTGAAAATTTTCAGAAAGGTTAGAGATGATAGGGAAAAATTTGCTAGCCCTATGAAAGAGAATTACAAGTGAAATAATATTGGGCCTAAAAATTTTTGACCCGTCGTTTTTACCCGCAAAATTCATATCTTAATAAAAATTAATGAAATTTTAACATTTGAAATTCATAAATTCAATAATATTGAAAAGTGAATTTAGAAAAATTGATCTTTATGAGATTTCTTTCTGATTATTTTGTATTCGTTTTTAATAACAATTGCGGAATTGAATTAATGGAAGAGACAAAACCTGAATCAATCGAGAATATGATATATAAAATACTTGGGGCGATAGAGGAGAAACCGTACTGCAGTTCGGATTCAATTGCCTTGAATAATTTCGATAATGATTTTGTATTAAACCAGCTGAAAATAATTCTGCGGGAAAAATTGATTCTTGCTGAACCGGCCGTCAATGAATCCGGTGAGGTTAGTAATTTGTTTAATATCCGTTTAACCTTGAAAGGGTTAAAACATTTAAAGAAGCTGAATTCTATTTTTGCCAATTCCTGAATGTTTATCAGTGAGGCTCCGTCTTTCGGAATTCAGGGCCTTTAAAGAGTAATCAGCTTAAATTTAATTTCCTTTTAACGGTTTGTACCGGATTCAGAATAATTGCCGGTACTATCCTTAATTTCAATGATCCAGCTATATATTTCATTCTTTTGTTCATCGCTGATTTTAGCTTTCTTCTTCATCAGGTAAAGCATTGAATCCCACACTGCCGGCGTAAATTGATTGGGATTATAGAGCTGATGGCATCCTCCGCACTTTGAAACAAAAAGCTCTCTTCCTTCCGGATAATTTGTCTTCTGTCCCATATTAACAATGTAACTCTGGCTGCAGGCAGCTATTAAACAAAGAAAAAAAATCAATATAAGAAAAAATGACTTCATTAGAGTTCTACTCCAAGTACTGTACGGAACTCAAATTTTTCATGATAATCAAGCTCAAGGTTATTCTTTGTAACAGGTCTTCCGCTCACTTGGGCAAGAAAATTGAATGTTATAAAAAAGCTTTGTGTCTGAAGATTTATAGTGGGACCGATAAATGTTGCGTTGCCCTCTTCTTCTTCAAATATATCTTCGTAATTTCTATGGTTTCTAAACTCGATTCCCAGGGCAATATTTTGATGCACCTCGTACATCGCTCCTCCGGTAACCTCAAATACTGATTCGGTTTCTCCCTCAATCACTTCTCTTTCGATTTCAGATCCTAAATTAACCGCGGCAATAAAGCTTCCGATTCTTTTTGAGAAAATTAACTTGGGTTCATATTCGATTTCATCCCCGCCGTATGCAAATTCAAAATATAATCCGGGATCGACAAATATTTCACCCGGATCTGTAAGCCTGTATCTAAATTCCAGGGAAGTAGAGGAAAATCCAAAAGGTTTGGATTCGAATGTATTGTCTTCAGATGTTGTTTGATCAAAATTAAAATATAAGGATGCTGAAAGCCGGTCTGTTACCCCGTATTCAAATTCAAACCTTGGCTGGAAGCGGTAAAAGAATCCTAAATCTTTCCCTATCCTGCCTGTATTCCAAAGTTCGAACTCGAATGCTCCCATTGGCAGCGTATATGACAAGTAAGACCTTCCGAAATATCTTCTGTCCCCATAAGTGCTCACGGAATAAACTGCAAATATAAGCAGGGTAAAAGAGAACAGATACCTTTTCATAATTCCGACCTCATCTTTTTTTATTATTAAACTTCAAACAGTAAAAGCTATTATCTTTGCTTTGTTTATTCAATCAGAGTATTAGGTAATTTTAAAAGAGTCCAATACCTAATTTAGGTAAAGTAGAAGGTTAGAATTATGTGGTTAGTTTTAAAATTCTGCGTAAAATGACGACAAAATTTTTAAGTACATCTGAATGATTGAATGAATGAAAGATGACAAAATTGCAAAACTAAAAGATTGAAAGATTTAAAGTATACTCCTTCGAAATAAAAAATTTGCAGTCTGAAATCAGACCTGTTCTGCCGAAAGAGGGAAATTCGAAATCCGTAATTCGTAATCCGAAATCCGAGGTAAATCATATTTAATGCTTGAATCTTTATTATTTTGCTCAATAAAATTGAACAGAGTTAGTCGATATTGAATATACGATACCTTACCCGCACCATCTGGATTCTTTCACTTGTAAGTCTTTTTACAGACATTGCCAGTGAAATGCTTTACCCGGTAATGCCGATTTATTTAAAAAGCATAGGATTTACCGTAGTTTTAATCGGAGTGCTGGAAGGAGCTGCTGAAGCTTCGGCAGGTATAAGCAAAGGTTATTTCGGGAATCTCTCCGACAAACTGCAAAAACGTTCACCCTTTGTCCGGATCGGGTATGCACTCAGCGCCGTCTCAAAGCCGATGATGGCTTTCCTCATATACCCCTTCTGGATTTTCCTTGCACGCACTTTAGACCGCTTCGGGAAAGGGATAAGAACCGGTGCACGGGATGCCATCCTCTCCCATGAAACCTCGCCTGATAATAAAGGAAAAGTTTTCGGATTCCATAGAGGTATGGATACGCTTGGTGCTGTCTTGGGTCCTTCTTTGGCATTATTGTATCTTAACAACAATCCCGCAGATTATAAGAGCCTTTTTTTAATTGCCTTCATTCCGGGTGCTGCTGCGGTCATTTTAACTTTTTTGATTAAAGATAAGAAAGCCATGATTGCTGTGCCGGAAAAACGTATTCACTTTTTTTCATTCCTTCATTACTGGAAGCAGAGTCCGGTGATATATCGAAAATTAGTAATAGGGCTGCTGGTATTTGCGCTCTTCAACAGCTCCGATTTTTTCCTGCTCTTGAAGCTGAAGGAAACAGGATTAACAGATGCATACATTCTGTGGATATATATTTTTTATAACCTCGTATATGCCGCTTTATCTTTCCCGCTCGGGATCATTGCCGACAGGATAGGTTTGAAAAAAATTTTTATTTACGGGCTTTCATTCTTTGCTGCGGTTTACCTCGGCATGTCATTCAGAACAAATCTCTATTTATCTCTTATTTTGTTTTTTCTATATGGAATTTATGCCGCGGCAACGGAAGGAATATCTAAAGCATGGATAACTAACATTACCGATCGAAAAGATACCGCAACAGCGGTCGGTGCTTATTCAGCATTTCAAAGCATTTGTACAATGCTCGCCAGCTCAATGGCAGGTTTAATCTGGTTTGAATTCGGCTTTGCAGCTGCATTTTCAACAACGGCAGCAGCTGCTGTTTTCGTAATTCTTTATCTCCTTAAAACTGTTCCCGATCCTTTAAAATCTCATATTTCTTAATATATTTAAATAAACCTATCAACCCTTTTACAATTAAGCAATTTAAAAATTTAGCAATAAAACAATACAACAATTCAGCAGTTACACATTTGCCTTTATCATTTTAAAAATCCCTCTTATCCTTGTTATTTTCTCATTTAATTAAATTTAAAATATTTTTGCTGCTTATTCGTCTATATTAATAAACATGACTGAAACTCAAACTCAAATAATTGAAAGAGCTGTAAAGAAGGAGAAAAACAGGTTATTCAATTTCATCAGGAAAAGGGTTCCAGAGAAGGAAGATGCCGAAGATATTCTCCAGGACGTTTTCTTCCAGTTCGTCTCGGCTTTCGAAGAGATTGAAATAATCGAAAAGATTTCCTCATGGCTCTTCAGGACTGCAAGAAATAAGATAACCGATTCTTACAGGAAAAAGAAGGAAATTCCTTTAAACGGAATTAATCTTTCGGGAAAAGCTGAAGAAGAAGAAGTACTTATGCTTGAAGAAATACTTCCCGATCCCGGGAATTCACCCGAAGAAGAGTTAATTCGTTCTTTAATTTGGGAAGAAATAGAAAATGCATTGAATGATCTCCCGGAAGAGCAGCGGGAAATTTTTATAATGAATGAATTTGAGGGATTGAGCTTTAAAGAGATTTCAGAAATTACGGAAGAGCCGGTTAATACTCTTTTATCAAGGAAAAGATATGCCGTGCTCTACCTGAGAAAAAAATTACAACATCATTACAAGGAGTTAGAAAATGTATAAAGGAAATTTCCGCAGAGGCTGGTGGGTGCCGCGATTTTTCGGCTTCTTCATCCTGGCAGTTTTGGTATTCGGATTAATTATCATGCTTCTCTGGAATTGGCTGATGCCGGCACTTTTTAATCTGCCTTCAATAAGCTATATACAATCTCTCGGACTGCTGCTTCTGTCCAAAATCTTGTTTGGTTTCCACGGAAGAAGCAACAGGTGGCATTACCACAGAGAAAGATGTGAGCAATGGAGAAAAAGATTTGAAGAGATGCATGGTAAAACCGGTGAAAGCGCGGAAACTGTCTGAAAATTGGAGGATTCTCCGGTTTACTTTAAAATTTCCACTTTGATCCGCTTATCTGTCTCTATTTCCGTTTATCAGGATGGCAGCTTAAAAAATAAACCTCAGAATAAACCTTTGTTCAATGTATTGCCCCTGCATCATTAATTAAGTTTGTATTGAAAATCCGGAATTATAATGAAGATTAAGGAGTTTGGTAATAATGAAATTTAATCTTAAAAATATTTTTGTCCTGGCATTCATTTTTACTGCCGGAACTATAACGGCACAGCAATCAAATGCACAATCTGACACTTCCGGTGCGGGCAGAGTAATTAGTTTAAATGAAGCCCTTCAGATCGGGATTCAAAACAGCGAGGAGCTGCATGCTTCTAATGCAAGAGTTTTGTCTGCCGAGGCCAGAATTGGAGAAGTAAATGCGGACAGGCTTCCCTCATTGAGTTTTAATGCCGCTTACATGCGCCTAAGCAAAGTAGAACCGTTCACAATTAACGCCGGTCCGCTCGGAACTTTTGATATTTCTTCCAGCATTCCGAATAATTATAACCTTCAGCTCTCGTTAAGGCAGCCTGTTTTTACCGGGTTCAGATTGCTCAGCAGCAGCCGCATTGCCGAATATAATTTTAATGCAGCTCAGGAAGAATTTACAGGCGATAAGCAGCAGCTCGTTCTTAATATTAAATCGGCTTACTGGGGATTGTTTAAAGCAAATAAAATAAAACAGGTTGTTGATGAAAATGTACAGCAGGTAAATGCACACCTGACGGATGTAAAGAATATGTTCAATGAAGGATTGGTTACAAGGAACGATATGCTTAAAGTGCAGGTCCAGCTAGATGAAGCAAAGCTCAGGCAGATAGATGCCGATAATGCAGTAAAGCTTTCCAAAATAAATTTAAATAATATTATCGGGTTCCCTGTAAATGCGGATGTCCAGACTGTCGATACAATTGCTCCGGAAGTAGAGACGGTTAAAACTTATGATCAGCTGCTTGAAACTGCTTACGAGAAAAGACCTGAGCTGAGAGCTTTGGATTACCGTGTTAAAGCAAGCGAAACGGGAATTAAGTTAGCTCAGTCAAGCTGGTATCCTCAGGTTTATTTAATCGGTGACTACAACTATGCAAGGCCGAATACAAGGATTTTTCCAGTTCAGGATAAATTTAAAGATACCTGGGATGTCGGAGTGCAGCTTTCATTCAATATCTGGAATTGGAATAAAACCGGGAACCAAACCACCCAGGCCGAAATGCAGTATGAGCAGACCAAAGATTCTTATAAGAGTTTAAAGGATGCTGTTGCCTTGGATATAAGCAGCAATTATTTAAACCTTGTTAAAGCTAAGGAACGGCTTTCCGTAACAAAGCTTAGCGTTGAGCAGGCGGAAGAAAATTACAAAGTAACCAATGACTTATTTAAACAGGGATTAACTTTGAACTCTGAGCTTATTGATGCCGAGGTGGCATTATTGACTGCAAAGACAAATCAGGTCCAGTCGCTTGTAGATTATGAGCTTGCAAAGGCAAATCTTGAAAAATCTATCGGCGAAATGGAAATGCCTGAATAAATAATGAATGAAATTTAATTATTAAAAATAAAAGGATGGGTAAAATGAAAAAGCTTAAGATAGGAATAGTTTTATTTCTCGTGTTAGGCGGGATAATTTTCATTTTAATGAATAATAAATCAAAATTGGAGGCTAAATCAAATACCGGCATAATCGATACTTATTCGGTTACGGTTGAATCAGCCGGCAAGAAACAGGTATCGAAAAATCTCGAATTAACGGGAACAATAACCGGCAGCAATGACGTGGCCGTAGTTGCAGAAGCCTCCGGGAGAGTAACTGCTGTTTACGCAAAAGTCGGCGATAATAAACCTAAAGGTTCACTGTTAATTCAGCTCGATGATGAATTGAAGCATGCAGCTTATCTTACAGCAGAGGTTAATTATGAAAAAGCAAAAAAGGATTTTGACAGGTATGAATCTTTATTCAAGGAAGGCTCCATTGCGGCAACGAGATATGAAGCAGCGAAGCTGGAGCTTCAGTCTGCAGAATCCCAATATATCACTGCAAGAAGAGAATATAATGACACAAAGATTACTGCTCCTATATCCGGCGTGGTTACTGCTAAGAACGTCGACGAAGGTGATTATGTAAATAAAGGAGCTGTTGTTGCAAATATAGTGGATATTTCCAATTTAAAAGTGAAGCTGAATGTTGCGGAAAAGGATGCATTCAGACTGAAACCGGGCGATAATGTAGAGATATTTACGGATATTTATCCGGGCACCACCTTTAAAGGAAAAATAGAAACGATCAGCGACCAGGGAGATGCTGCTCATACATACCCTGTGGAAATAACGCTGCCGAACAACGGCAGGCATCCTTTAAAAGCCGGTATGTTCGGAAGAGTAAGCTTTACTTCAATTAAGAATAATGAATCGATATTAATTCCCCGTGAAGCGTTGGTGGGAAGTGTTAAAGATGCAAAATTGTTCGTTGTTGAAAACGGTGTTGCAAAAGAGAAGAATATAGTTATCGGTAATGTCTACGATGACATGCTTGAGGTGCTTCAGGGAGTTAAAGAAGGAGATCAGATAGTTGTGAACGGACAGAATAATTTGAAGAACGATTATAGGGTTAATGTTATTCAATGAGGTTTTGGGAAAGATGACATCTTTCTAAAAATAGGTCATCTTTAGCATTCTTCTCGAATGATGAATAAAAAAAATAAGGAATTTGAAAATGACTATAACTGAATTATCAATAAAGAGACCAACGCTCATTGTTGTAATTTTTTCTGCGCTGATAGTTCTTGGTTTATACAGCTATACCCAGCTTAACTATGAGCTTCTTCCGAAGATGAATTCACCCTGGGTTACGGTTACTACCGTTTATCCGGGTGCATCGCCGAATGAAGTGGAAACTTCAGTTTCAAAAGTAATTGAGGATGCTATTTCCAGTGTAGATCAGCTTAAATCAATTAATTCGACATCATATGAAGGTGTTTCATTTGTTACGGCGGAATTTGATCAGACGGTAAATGTGGATTTTACCCTTCAGGCAGTCCAAAGGAAAGTAAATGAAGTTCTTTCGCAGCTTCCCGATGAAGCGAAAACTCCTACTTTGGCAAAGTTTGCGCTTGATGAAATACCTGTGCTGAGAATGGGAGTCACCAGCAGTATGCCGACTAAAGAATTTTACCAATGGGTTGATGATAGGGTCAAACAGAGGTTTTCGAAAGTTCCCGGAGTTGCACAGGTAGCATTAATCGGCGGTGATGAAAGAGAAATAAAAATTAATCTCGATGCCGAAAAAATAAAGTCATACGGCCTTTCGATTCTGCAGATTACCCAAGCTATAAGTAATGCGAATCTTGATTTCCCGACCGGCAAAATCAAAAATCCCAATGAAGAGTATATTGTCCGTGTTGCCGGAAAATTCAGCTCTCTTGCGGAACTTAGAAACCTTGTAATAGCTCATTCTGCTAATGGCGGCGATATAAAACTTTCAGATGTTGCCGAAGTCGAAGACGGAATAAAAGATCATACTAATATTACTAGAATAAACGGTGTTACTTCAATTGGTATCCTTGTTCAGAAACAGACAGATGCAAACGCGGTTGAAGTGAGCAAGCTTGTACGTCAGGAAGTAAAAAAGATTGAATCTGAGTATAAAAGTGAAAATGTTAAATTCGATATTGCCCAGGATGGTTCTCTCTTTACAATCGATGCCGCAAATGCCGTAAAATCGGACTTGATGCTTGCGGTGGTCCTGGTCGCAATAGTGATGCTTCTTTTCCTGCACAGCATCCGGAATTCTTTGATAGTTCTCTTAGCAATTCCGGCATCCATGA
>DATKLQ010000027.1:0-5237 GCA_035542335.1 Ignavibacteriaceae bacterium
TTGCTGCTGCTGGGGTTCTTCTCTTGCCTGTATATCGGCAAAGGGTGTTTCATATTCAGCGAGCTGAGCATTAATACCGCCGTTGTTTCCAATTTTTTCCATAGGATTTCTTTTAGTTTGTTTGAGGGATTAATTTTATGCAAAAATAAGGTTAGGCCGGCGGGACTATCAATCCCCCTAAAGGGGGAAATTGGATGAATGAATGAATGGATGAACAGATGAATGATGTAAATTATGGAAGATGGGAAATACCTGCCTCGCCGACGGAAACTTACTTATCGAAGAATGTCTGATGGTAATAATTTATTAACGATGCCGTATTTTTAGCGCCGGTTTTTACTAGAATATTCTTACGGTGTGATTTGACCGTTTCGTAGCTTATAAAAAGTCTTTCTGCAATTTCTTTTGTAGTATAACCCTGCATAATTAAGCCGAGTACTTCTATTTCGCGCACACTAAGCTTGTGACTGATAATTTCGTTTTCATTCCTGTGTACTTTGTTAATTAAAAAGGAAGCAGTAAAAATATCCGTTACTTCTATCTTAAGACTTAACTCCAGGGAGGAACTGATATGTCTTATAGAAGATATTAATTCGTGAACCTGCAGCAATAGGATTTCCTCAGTTTCAGGAGTCCATTTTTCGGCTTTGTATAATTCAATTTCTTGTTTGTTTGTTTGAACCTGAGCATTTGAAAATAATTGAATAAAAAGGTTTGCAGGCATAAAAACTTACCTTAATACAGCGGTTGCCGGAATAGTTATAGTAAATAAAAACCAAACCCGAACATTAGGAACAAAATTCAATCCGTTAAAAGAGGAATCAACAAATTATTTGAAGGGAAGAACTGTTATCGAAAAGAAAAGTTAGAATGCAAATTATTTCTTATAAAGCAAAAGTCAAGCAAAATCTGGATTATTTTTGATTTGAATAATATTGATGTTATTCAAAACACATATTTAATTTTTCTTTGCAGTAATTTCAATTTCGTTATGGAAATTTGTGAGATGATTTCAGGAAAAAAATTTAATATTGAAATAATATAAAATAATATAAAAAGGAAAAGAGGGAAGGTGCTGCTTTAAACAGCACCCTGAAATTAATTAGGAAAATTACCAGGCAAATCCGATATCAAACCGCAGGGCGGGGGCAGCGCCGTCATAACTTCCGAAGTTATCATTCTCATTCGAAACAGATCCGAAGTAGTAATCAACACCTATCCCCAATCCGAGTGCAAAATCGGTACCCGGAAACCACTGCCAGCCTATTAGCATTCCTAGTGAGGTTGGATTGGATTCAATCGATCCCGAAGTCAGATGATTATATGAAAAGTTCGGGGCAAAATAGAAACCTTTTAAATTTTTTCCGTTCGGATAAATACGTACTTCAGCATTAACACCGAATCCGTCTATCCCTGAAAGTGTGGGCACCTGGATTCCCAGTCCGAATGCGGACTTATTTGAAATTTTGTGAAAATAGGATAAATTATAAAAGAGGAGAAATTTAAGAGGATTAATTACAATCATATCCGACCTGGGAGTGATATCCTCTTCACTGGAAATAATCTGTGATTCGGTTACAACCGTATCTCCTTCGGAAGTTGTAACGGTTTTTTTCTTCTCTTCTGTTTTTGTCTGTGCGGTTCCTGCAGATATAGAAAATAGAATAACCAAAATGGTTACTAGATATTTCATTTTATTCCTTTCCCTTTTTTAAATCGATTTAGAAACGCTTGTTCATTTCAACATTAGTGCCATTTTATAATCGCACTATTAGAATAAATTTGAATCCAGTGTTTAAAATTAGATAAATTTTTCTTCATTAAATACTACATAATTGTCCAGCAAACTATTCATGAAAATTCCCGGTTAAAATTTGCCCGGATATTGAGGTGAAAAACATTTAAGAAATTATCTTTTTAAAAGATCTCCGATTCTTTCAGTTATTTCGGATATTTTGTTCCGATCGGATGCTGTACAAATGATAATAAATTTTAGAAATTGAAGTATGCGGCAGTATTTCGATTCGTCATCCTTGAATAATTCTGAAGAACGCACAGAGTCGATTATTTTGTTTGTTCCCTGGTTTTGCAGAATCCTGGTAAGATTTACAAAACTAGCAGCCGCATTTTCATCCGAATTATATTTAAGAATAGTGACCATGCCGCCTTCGATTCGTAAACATATTCCTTCTTCAACTCTTAAAATTTTTCCGAATATAAGATTAGTTACATTATACACTCCGAGATTTCCTTTTATATAAGCAATCCTTGAATAATTCAATCCATCGAATTTGCGGACAAGAAGCGGTTTGCCAGCGGGCTCGATATTTTTTTCAATTAACAGCCCGATTTTAATTAATGCATTCTGTACTGCCTTAGTAGATTCACTCCCGGATAAGCTTATATAATATTTTCCTTTTTGAAAGAGCAAGTACCCATCGCCGGCGTATGCGTCGCA
This sequence comes from Ignavibacteriaceae bacterium, assembly GCA_035542335.1. Lineage (GTDB taxonomy): Bacteria > Bacteroidota > Ignavibacteria > Ignavibacteriales > Ignavibacteriaceae > DATKLQ01. Next base: position 2,459 of record DATKLQ010000027.1, read on the forward strand.
TTTGAATTCAATTGGATGGCCCGTATTGAATGTGATCAAAGAAAAAATTCCGAAAGCCGCAGCGGAATCGTTCATACCATAAATCTCGATGGAGATGCTGCGATCTTCGGCATCGAAATAACTCCGGGTGAGAACTCTGCTGAAGCCGTATTCATTGAAGATATCCGCACCGCCGTCAATTAATCTGTAAAGTTCTTCGCCGGTATAGATTGCAGCGCTTCCTTCTGCTTTCCATCCTTCGATTGAATCAGGAAGAAACCGGGAAAAATCCTGTGCGGATATATATGCCGCAGTTAATTGAAGGAAAAGAAATAATTTTTTCATTTAGATCCTGGATTACTCCTTAAGTTCTTAATATTATGCGAACGGAAAAGTTAATCGTTAATCCCGCCAAGGTCGGCCTGCTATTTTAGACATCAAGCGGCAATCTCTTTAATCTTAACCTTTTTCAGATCAATTTCACCCATTCCGTGCTGTGCCGCCATTTTAATCGGCAGAATATCATTTGGTTTGTATCCGAGAATTTGTGCTCCGTATGCATCTACGGCTACCCTGTCCACGCCGGCAACTATTTCCCTGCTTTTTACAACTTCACCCGGCCCGAAAGGTCCGTTAGTAACTATATATTCCGTCGCATCGCAGATGCAGAGCGACGGCTTTTTTATAAGGTTCACATCGGCAATACATTGCGACAGGAAAGCAGGATCGGAATACCAATCGGAAGCATTCGAGCCGAAATGGAAAAACCTGTTTGTGGAATATGAAGTAAGTCCCATTAAATTTTTAAGGTTTCCAGTTTTTCTTATCCCTTCATGTTCTTTAAATATCGGAATATTTATGTATGCATCACATTCCAAAAATTCTTTAATGACTTCCGCTTTCTTCAATGCTACAGCTCCTTTAATCGAAACTTCTTCAAAATTTTCTTCAGCCTGTTTTATTTCTTTTATCTTTTCCATGTGCTTCTTTGAAAAAGGGGAGAGCTGCCAATAAGATTGAGCAACTCTTTCAAGGCTTATGATTTTTTTCACTCCAGCGTCAAGAAGCATGGTCAATGCTGCAATTGCTATTTCAGGTTTTACGTAAGTTCCCGGTTTATTGTAACGGGAGTTTATCAGCAGCCCTGCTGTCGAGCCTTTGGATATGAACCTATTCATTCCTCCTAATGCATCCACGGCTTTGATCGTATTCCTGTAATAATCATCTCCTTTGACAACGGAAATATCAATACTTTCATCATTGATAAAATCCGCTGCTTTAGAGAGAGATCCGGAAAAATTCCCGGCAATGATGGTCCCGGTAATCAGTGCACCGGCTTTAAGAAACGAACGCCTGCTTTGTGTCGAGGAGTTTAAAGATGAATGGTTTTTTTTTGACGTCATATTTACTCCTTGAAAAAGTTTGTACAATTAGGAAATATTTATTTTTATTTCCGGTAATGCTTCTCCCAAATTCTCAGCATTTCCCCTCCGGATTTTAAAGGGGATTATATCAAATCAACTAAAAATAATTCATGCGGTTTTTAGAATCAAAAATTTTATTAATGCTTTTTCTTAATCAACATTGATAAAATTGCCCCTGCAGCAGCAGCAGTTGATACTATGATCCCTGGAGCTTTTTAAAGAAATGCATGATGGGCAGGTTTACTTACTGTCATAGGATTTTTAGCTTCTTTTATACTTTCAAAAACCGGCGGATGAACTCAGTGAATAATTTTTCTGCCGAACATTGCAGGCCGGTAAAGGTTTGTAATCCGCTCATTCGAATCCTTCGGGGTTTTTTCAACGTCTTTATTTAAATCAAAAATTGATATTGAAACTTCGGTGCTTACAGTTTGACTCATTATATTGTAAGCATTTTCGGCGAATTCTGCCGCCATTTCTTTTGCAGTGAGATCCCCTTCCCGGCTTAATTTTATCAGCGACTCGGAATTAAGATATGATAAGTGGATCTCAGCCGGTGAACCAACCAGGTAATCTGCAAAGGGAGAAAGCTCCTCGGCTGTTTTATTATTCCCGTTTTTACATGTTGAAAGAACGATCATATCGAATTTTTTATGAGAGGAAATTGAATCAAATACCTGCTTAATACCTTCTTTGAAAATATTCAGCCCGAATTCTTTTGCAGGCTGAGATTGGCTATAACCGGAAGTGTCATTTAAGGGAATTTCATGACCGTAATAGAGGAGCACCGTCCTAAAATTGTTATAGGAAGGATCCGAATATTTCTTTAGTAAAGATGATTCAGAATCAAATCCGGAAGAATCCTTTCGTGAATAGCTTTCATCAAGAATTTTTATTCCGTTTTTGTAATAATAGAACTCTCCGTTATCTTCCGGAAAGAAGAACAGGAAATTTTCCGCAGGTTTTTGATAGAAGATTAAGACTTCTCCATTTTTTATATTTTCTCCCACAAAAATTGACTGCGACAACATTCTTTCCGCTGCATTTAAAGGATCTCCCTCCTCATTATGAAATAAATAGTTTCCGTCTGCATGAATTATATAGATTATTCTTATTTCATCTGTATTAGCCTGGACAAGCGTATAGAGAAAGAGGCAGACGGAAAAAATTAAAATACTCTTCATTTATCAGAAAATTAGAATTGCAAGAAGAATTATAATGATTAATGTTCCCAGCCCGATAGTTACCATTGTATCGGCTTGTTCTATATCTTGAAGAGTAAACGAAGCAAACTGATCAAGCTGATTATCGGGAACTCTATTGAAGCCGTTTCTCCCGTTCAGTTCGCTCTGCCTTTCGGCCATTTTACTTTTCAG
>DATKLQ010000028.1:0-3846 GCA_035542335.1 Ignavibacteriaceae bacterium
TGCTCTCATCTCAATATTGCTGCCAGGGGGGCCGGCTGATACAGGCTGGACTTTTTATATTCCTTACAGCGTTAGAACAGGAACCAATGTGCTTCCAACGCTGTTTGCAGCATTCCTTCTGGGATTTTCTTCAATACTTACGGGCTTAAACTTTATCACTACCATACACCGGATGAGAGCTCCGGGGATGGGCTGGTTTAAGATGCCCCTTTTTGTATGGGGTTTATATGCAACTGCATGGATCCAGGTTTTGGCTACTCCGATAATAGGCATTACGCTTCTCCTGATTGTAATTGAAAGACTCTTTGGCGTCGGAATTTTTGATCCGGCTTTAGGAGGAGATCCCATATTGTACCAGCATTTATTCTGGATCTATTCGCATCCCGCAGTTTATATAATGATTGTTCCGGCAATGGGAGTAGTTTCGGAAATTATCCCGGTATTTTCGAGAAGAACGATTTTCGGCTACAAGTTTATAGCTTTTTCCAGCATCGGCATTGCACTATTCGGATCACTAGTCTGGGCGCATCACATGTTTGCAGTCGGAATGAGCGATACCGGCCAGTTTGTATTTTCGCTTTTAACATTCCTTGTAGCTATCCCAAGTGCAATAAAAGTTTTTAACTGGACTGCCACATTGTATAAAGGATCGATCCAGCTCGATCCGCCGCTGCTTTATGCACTGGCTTTTATTTTCCTCTTTTCAATCGGCGGATTAACCGGTGTAATGCAGGGTGCGCTTGCCGTAGATATTCATATCACCGATACGGCTTTTATTGTCGGACATTTTCATTATGTGATGTTCGGAGGTACCGGCGTCGGCGTTTTTGCTGCATTGCATTACTGGCTGCCAAAGATGTTCGGGAGGATGTACAATATTAAAAGAGCCAAGGTTGCATTCTGGATTTTCTTTGTCGGGTTCAATACTTTATACTTTCCGATGTTTGTAATGGGCTGGCTCGGAATGCCGAGAAGATATTATGATTATCTGCCAGAATATACAATCTATCACCAGATTTCCACTGTCGGATCGTGGATTTTGATCACCGGATTAATAATAATGTTTTCAAATCTTATAATAGGTTTGAAAAGAGGCAAAAAGATTACGGAAAAAAATATCTGGGGCGGTGAAACTCTCGAATGGCAGATTGAAACTCCGCCTATCCATGAGAACTTTGTGGATATACCTGTCATTAGCTCAGGCCCTTATGAATATAAACAGAATGAGCCTGAATATGAGGAAGCGGAAACAGAAAATGGAAGTAAAAGAGGGGAGGGAAGATGAGCCTGCAGGAACACGCAGCCCCTTTGGTTTCCGGAACCCAGGAACAGGCGGTGCATCCTCACCGGGATGATATAGCCAGCCGCATGGGGATGTGGCTGTTTCTCTTTACCGAGCTTTTGCTTTTCGGCGGAATGTTTTTTCTATATTCCGTTTACAGATTCGAAAATAAGGAGGCATTTCATAACGCAGCGAGGGAACTGGATACTCTTATCGGAACCATTAATACGGCAATACTCCTTACTAGCAGTCTTACCATGGCTTTATCTATTGCAGCTATTCAGAGGAATAAAAAAGTTTTATCGATTACTTTGCAGCTGATAACTGTCGCCTTCGGACTTGTATTTTTAATTAATAAATATTTTGAATGGAGCCATAAGATTTCTCTTGGTTTATATCCCAAAAGCGATATACTCCTGGGTATGGATAAAGGAGAAATAGTTTTCTTCGGACTTTATTATGTAATGACCGGTTTGCATGGGCTTCATGTACTTATCGGTATGGTATTAATTTCAGTAATGACAAATTTCACTATAAAAAATATAATTACCCATGAGAACTATGTTAAGCTCGAGGCTGCCGGTTTGTACTGGCACCTGGTAGATATTATCTGGATTTTTCTATTCCCCCTGTTTTATTTAATAACTTAATTAAAAAACCCCGTAGCACAGATTATTAATCTGTGCCTCAGAATTTATGGACTTATTATGAATGAACAACATACCGATGCAAAACACATGACGGCCGGGCACGGCTACGGAATTTACATTCTCGTCTGGCTGGCATTATTAACTCTCACCGGAATTACCGTTGCGGTTGCAGGAATTAATTTGGGTGGACTTACTGTTGCAGCCGCTCTTATAATTGCTGCGATAAAATCTTATCTGGTACTGACAATATTTATGCATCTGCGTATCGAGCAGACTGCATTTAAAGTATTTGTATTGGTGGCTCTTTTCTTTATTGTAATTTCATTCGCACTCTTATTTTCAGATTTTTCTTTTATGAAGGGATAATCAATGTTTGATGGTGCTTCAAATTTTGCCGATTCGGTCGATTCAACATTTTTATTTATCCTGGTGATTTCAGTTTTCTTTTTAGTTCTGATAACCTCATTAATGATCTTTTTCGTTATTAAGTATAATAGGAAAAAGAATCCGAAACCGAAGAACATTCATGGGAATGTTCCGCTGGAAATTACATGGACTCTCGTCCCGACTATACTGGTTTTATTTATGTTTTATTTCGGGTGGACCGGGTACATAAAAGAGGCCGATGTGCCGAAGGATGCAATGCCTATCGAAGTTACAGGCCAGATGTGGCAGTGGAAATTCAGGTATGAGAACGGGAAACAGACGGATACTCTTTATGTTCCTTTAAATAAGGCAGTTAGAGTAAATCTCAGTTCGATGGATGTAAATCATTCATTCTATGTTCCCGCTTTTAAATTTAAAAAAGATGTTTTGCCAAGGAGAAAAAATGTGGCGTGGTTCATCCCTACCAAAACCGGATCGTACACTTTAACATGCGCCGAATACTGCGGATTGAGGCATTCATACATGCAGACTAAAGTAATTGTGGTTCCGCAGGATAAGTTTGAAGAATGGCTGAATAAAAAATAAATTAAAAAATTTAAAGACCTGTCCGGTGGAATGAAATGAAGACGGATTTAAAAATTTAAAGATTGAAAGATTTAAAGATTGAAGATAATGCATGAATGCATGATTGCATGAATGCATGAGAATGAATAGACGGATGAATGAATGAATGATTGGATGAACGAATGATTGAATGGATGAATGATATCCTCAACAATATTTTTGTTTTTTTGGTCAAGATATTTTGGTTTATGGCTTACGTTTGATATAAAATTTGCCGCGAATGCGCTAATATATTCGCGAATTAGCGGCTTATTTTGGTTGCCGGCTCCGCGGCGCTAAGATTGAATGGATGAATGATTGAATGGATGAATGATCCCATTCCCTGCGGACTTTGCGTGTTCTTTGCGCTCTTTGCGTTTAAAAAAGGTTCAATTAAAAAAAAGTATGAAAAATAAACTGAACATATTATTAGAGCTTACTAAAATTAAGATTACATCATTCGTTACATTAACGACTGCTTTCGGGTTTATATGCGCAGCCGGCGGAATAAATTTAAATATTGTTTTACCTCTTGCCGGGATTCTCTTCCTTGCCTGCGGTTCGGCGGTAATTAATCATTACCAGGAAAGAAAAACCGATGCACTGATGAACAGGACAAAAAACCGTCCGATTCCTGCCGGGAAAATTTCTCCCGGGAATGCTCTGCGGCTCGCCTTAATTCTTTTGGCCGCAGGTTCCATTATTTTATTTTATAGTTCCGGAATACTTGCATTGGCCCTGGGCTTGCTGAATTTATTATGGTATAACGGAATTTATACTCCGCTGAAAAGGCATAATCCTTTGGCGATTATTCCCGGCAGCCTTGTAGGTGCTATTCCGCCGGCAGTGGGATGGGTGGCTGCGGGCGGCTATATTTTCGATCCGCAGATAATTGTCATTTCATTTTTCTTTTTTATCTGGCAG
>DATKLQ010000029.1:0-6174 GCA_035542335.1 Ignavibacteriaceae bacterium
TGTCGGTAAAGTATCTGAATATATTGCATGCCAGGAGGAACATCATAAAGCGAAATCGTTTACTGAAGAATATAAAGAATTTATTAGTAAATATGGTTTGATGTACATTGACGAACCGTAAACTGCTGAAGCAGTTATGCTCTAGTATTTGGTTAAAATCCACCTTGCTGAAGCAAGGTGTTAATAAAATTGATGGAGCTCTTAGGAAATAACAAAAGTAAGAAATGATACTGTACGGCTGTTAATATTATTTTATGCTTTATCCTACTAGTCAGCTAAGATCGGATATTCGAAATGAGATGTTTTCGAATATGGCAGAACGTGCCGTAATGTAAATATTTATTCCTGGTTTTTAAACTGCCATATTTACATTATATCCTTTAAATTATAAAGGGCAACTTTTCTTTTAATTTCAGCAAATTCTATCTTTTGAACATCTAAAAAATATTACGCAAAAATATGATTAGCTTGATTAAAATCCTTCCATTGAGATTTATCTCCGTTATCACCCTTATTTCAATTATTTCCCTTATACTCCCTATTTCTATTAAAGCAGAAGATGAAGACGTAAAAATTCATCTCTGGGAGCTGTATGAAATTAGTTTAAAATCTGCAAAGACTTACGAAAATCCCTACACCGATGTTGACTGCTGGGTTGAGCTGAAAGGACCTGATTTTTCTAAAAAAGTATACGGATTCTGGGACGGCGGAAATAATTTTAAAATCCGGATTACTGCAACTAAGCCCGGGAAATGGGAATGGAGAACCGGTTCTAATCATCCGGATGATATAGGACTAAATGATCAGACCGGAACATTTAATGCCGTTGAATGGACTGAAGAAGAAAAAGACCAAAACCCTAACCGGCATGGATTTATTCGTTCAACCGCAAACGGGCATGCATTACAATATGCCGATGGAACTCCGTTTTTCATGGTCGGGGATACATGGCTTGCAGGCGCCACATGGCGATTGCCTTTTAGAAATGCCCCGACATCTGAAAACTATGAGCCTGGACCAGGGATGGGTTTCGAAGATGCGGTTCAATATAGGAAAAAGCAGGGCTTCAATTCTGTAAGCATGATTGCCTGCTTTCCTAATTGGGAATCGGACTATAATCCCTCTACCTATGCGGATTCAAACGGAGTTTATATCAGAAATGCATGGGAGAAATTTGATTACCTGACTAAAGACGGTAAAATGACTGCAAAGAATATGAGGGATGAATACGGCAATCTTCCCTTTGTAATGTCTAATGAGCATCCGGGTGTTGCGGATTTTAACCGGATAATTCCGGAATATTTCCAAAGCCTGGATAAAAAAATGCAGTACTTATCAGATCAGGGATTTGTACCTCTCCTTGAAACCGTCAGGAGAGATATGTGCCCAACATGGAAAGCTTATTTTGATTTTAATGAATCATATTCAAGATATGTCCAGTACTTAAGCTCAAGATACGGCGCATATAATTTTATTTACAGCAAAATTCATCTGGATTGGATTCCCAAAGAATACAGCCTGACCGGCAAAGAATTTAATGAAGCCCTGAAATATCATCTTAAAAAATACGGACCGATGCCTTTCGGACAGCCGGTTACAACATTGATAAGCAGCTCGACTTATTCGGTATTCGGGCACAGTGAAGAATGTCCCTGGCTGACAATGCATAGTGTAGGTAATAAGCCTAGAGATCACCGGGTTGCAGATTCGCTTGAAGTTTTATTTAACCTTAAACCTCCCTACCCTGCAATAAATTTCGAACCATACTATACAGGATGGGATCATGAAATAAATAAACCTGCAGGCGAGCGTCCGCCTGCAAACTCCGAACGTGATAATTATTTTGCACGGGCTCAGATGTACGGCTCTGTTTTATCCGGGGGCTTATCCGGACATGTACACGGCACTGCTGCATATGATATTACAACGACAGGAGAGCCGGACGGAATGCGTCCGCATGTCTGGTATGCATTTAAATACGAATCTGCAAATTATATGAAACACTTGAAGGAATTCATTTTGTCCGAAGGAAAGAAGTACCAGGATCTGCGGCTCGCCCGAAATGATATTGAACCGAATAAAGCACCGGGAAGCCCGCCTGACGGCCTTGATGGCTGGGCTTATATGATGAGAACTTCCGATAAAGATTTTGCTTTACTTTATTTTGAAAATAGATCTGCATTGCCTGTTTTAAAAAACTTTAAACCAAACAGCTCTTACTTTTTACAATGGTTCAATACAATTACGGGTAAATGGAGTAAAAAGATTCAGATAAATTCGGATGCTGGCGGTAAACTCATTCTGCCTCAATTTCCTGATAAACAGAATTCTTCCTTTAATGATTGGGCTGCAAAAATTCTTAAGCATTGATTAAGCTCTGTGGATCTCTGTGTCTTCTCTGTGTATCTCTGTGTAACTCTTTTAATAAAGAATCCTAGAAATCTTATTAAAATCTAATGGATAGACAAAGTTCCCAGAGAAGATTTGTGTAGATTTAATTTGCGATCTTTGCAATACCTTTGCGTCCTTTGCGTGAAGCCTTTAAACTTTCCAAAACCCGGAGTTATCTAGGGGGAACAAATATTCCTATTGCAAATTTTAGAAACATATTTTATTTTGCTTTTATCATAAAATTCTATGGAAAGGGGTAATCATGAAATACAAATCTCTTCTGCTCATTCTTTATATTTTATTTTGTAAACAATTATCAGCGCAAGGCGAAGCTGCCCTTCCTTTTTTAAATTTCCAGCAATCCCCGATGCTCAAGGGCGCAGGAGAAATAGGCGTTTCTATCCCCTCCGATTTATCTTCCGGATTTTATTATAATCCCGCAATCCTTGGATTCAGTTCCCTTAGAAATCACATCTCCCCTTTTTATTCATGGACTGATTTTGGAGAATCTTATTTTTTCAGCGGAATATCCAGCTACTCATTCGGGTTGAATGCAGGTTATAATCTCAAAAAAAATGAAAATGATCTGCCGCTGTCGCTTGGATTCGGATATATTCATCAAACTTTAGATTTCAATGCTAATTCGGACAACGATATTGATAACTATGATGCATTTGAAGGGGTTAGCTTTGGGGCGGGCTATGATTATTTTCTCCTTTTTAATTTGGGATTCTCCGCAAAATATTATCATTCCGTAATGTCGGATCAGGTTACTGAAAGCGAAGTTCATTCGGCAAAGACATCCGGAATAGCATTGGATTTCGGAGCATTGATAACTGTCCCAATTTCTAAACTAGTTCTTAATAAGGGATTTTCCGTCGGTGAAAATACGTTTATTAAACCTCTTTGTAATTTCTCGCTGGGGTATTCTGTTTCAAACATCGGGAATAAAGTATATTATGTGGATCCTGCACAGGCCGATCCTTTGCCGAGAACAGCAAGATTGGGCTACACTTTTGATATAGGAGCGGCTTTAGCTTATAACGGAGGTGAAATTAATCTTGTTGAATATTCCTTTACTGCTGAAGCCGAGGATCTTCTTATTGAGACAATTCCTGTGACAGAGCTTAACGGAAACTTTTATGATACTTTTTATGAACAAGGGTATCAGGGATTTTTGGGTGATATTAGTATAGGCAAAAACTTAATTGATCTTGAAGGGGATAATAATGTGGTCATTCATAAAGGGCATATTTTTAAGCTGCTTGAAACAGTTTTTTATGCAACCGGAAGATACGGATACGGACATTTAACGCCTGGAATTGAAACTGAAGGGATCGGGATCTCTTCGGAAGGCTTCCTTAAATTCCTCAGCTGTAAGACAGATAATGAAACAGTAAAATATATTACCGACCACTTAATTATTGACTATTACCATGCAACTGTTGGTGGAAACTTTTTTGGTATGAAACATACTTATCAGGAAATTTCATTAAAAATGAATAATGTGATTTTTTAGAAGATCATCCCCAATAGAGTGAATTAAGATTAATTTAATTCCCCAGACAGGAATGTCTGAGTTACAGTAAAATTTCCCATTTCTTATTAATTATTCATTGCTTTTAGACTGATTATTGATTCTCTGAAAAACATTTCCAATTTTTGCTTTCCTTAGTTTGTGAATTTTTAAACCACGTAGACACATAAGAGCACATAGAATTCTATGTGAACTATGTGCCTATGTGGTTTTAACCCCGAGTATTAAGATGACTTCACCTGAGAAACCAGAAAATATTAGTTCCAGGCTTTTCCTTATCGGCGTTCCTATAATCATTCAAAGCCTGGTTCAATACATACAGCTGCAGGTTGATATTGTATTCCTTGGTCATTATAAGCCGATTATGCTCTCTGCTGTCGGCAATGTTGTATTCCCCTATTTTATTCATGTTTCCTTTATTCTTACAATAAGCATGGGGGCAACAATAATAATTTCTCATTGCCTCGGCGCGGGAGATATTCAGCGGGCGAAAAGATATTCCGAAGTTTCTTTTTTTTATAATACGGTAATATCAATTCTCTTCTTCATCTATTTATCTTTTCTGGCACCTGCTATTTTAAACTTGCTCGGCACTCCTGCGGAAGTTCATTCCTATGCATCCGATTATATGAGCATCCTTTCATATTCATTTCTGCTTTTGGGAATTGAATATTCAATTACCGCTACGTTACAGGGAATGGGAATAACTAAGCACATTATGTATGCAGGGATTATCCGGACAGCAATTAATACATTCCTCGCTTGGCTTTTGATTTTCGGCAACGGCGGTTTCCCTCAAATGGGAATCCGCGGCGCTGCGATTGCTACGGTTATATCCAATTATATTGCCGCAGCTTACTTTATCCTAATATTTTCATTCAGCAGGAATCTTACTTACAAAGCTTCGATTAAAGGTGTTTTTCACCCGGAATGGAAGATAGAAAAAGAGAGTATTGTTGTCGGTTTTCCTTCGGGGCTTGAATCGATGCTTTGGTCATTCGGGCAAATCGTTATCATCAGTATTGTAAATAAGCTGGATGCATACTCTTCCGGGCTTTACATTGTAGTAAACAGGATCCAGGCTTTCACTTTTTTTATTTATCTCGGCATTGCCCGTGCTACAATGGTTCTGGTCGGACAGAAAATCGGGGCCGGTAAACCGGAAGAAGCTGTTCAGGTAGGAATAGTAAGCCTAAGATACGGAATCATGTTATGTGTTTTCATCGGTTTTCTTTTTATCGCCATACCGAAAGAGATCATATCGATTTTTACATCAGAGGCGAGATTAATTTCCCGTGTATCCAACCTTTTGTACATTGCTGCCGTTACAATATTTCCGGTCGCGGTAAATGTAATAACAGGCAATGCAATCAGGGGTATGAAAGACACTAAATGGATGCTGTATACTCAGATTCTCGGCACTACATTTACAATTTCCATGAGTGCATTGATGATTTTTGTTTTTCATCTAAACCTAATGGGAGTATTTCTAACTATTCTGTTCGATGAAAGCTTCAGAGCTTGTCTGAATTTTTTAAGATTTTATAAAGGGAAGGAATTCTTCTTTAAATTTGTAAAATTTAGAAGAGTTGCCGGCTCCGGTTAGTCTCTATTCATTCCAATAACTCTATTCATTCCAATAAATTTCAAATCCATCCTCTTTTTATTAATGGGATATAAACTTTTAAAAAACGGCAGAATTATAAGCATTGTCCCATTATTGCTCTTAATAAAAAATGTACTTTCCCTTTCTGAAGAATTTCAAATAGATTGAAAATTCTCAAAAAAGCTAAACATTCAATGAAAACAAACGATAATATAACTAACTAAATAAAGTTTTAAAGTATTATGATATATTCTATCAAGCCTTCTCACGGCATCTATCCCGTTCCTATAAAAAAAGTTTGAAATACTAAAGAATTTCCAAAGATCCTGTATATGATTATGCTGAAAAATAAATTAATGACTGAAGAATTATTAAGGAACTCACTATAAATCCAGATAAATTTAAATATGGATGATAATCTAAAGAATAAGGAAGAGCTTTTAAACGTAATATCTGAATTACGTCAACGGGTAAAGGATTTAGAAACACAATTGGAAGAACGGCCGGGAGATGACCGGCTAATTCTGCAAAAGACTCAATTCCAGCATCTTTTTGAAAAGATAGAATTCGGTGTAGTGCTCCTGGATGCACAAGAAAGGGTTATCCATGTTAACAAGAAATTTGAAAAAATTTTTCAATA
>DATKLQ010000030.1:0-9903 GCA_035542335.1 Ignavibacteriaceae bacterium
AATAACATAACTCCTAAAGATTTTTATGAACCTTATAGCGGAAACATTAAGCAGGCATCATTAAATTTTAAAGCCGGCGCCGGCGCATTTTATATTGAAGATACCACGAGCGGTTTGATCTCCGCGGTCGCAAAAAGCTCGAGGGGAAATTATTCGCTGGTGCGAACAGATTACGACGACAGATCCGAGATCAAATTTAATATGGAAAAGAATCACTTTAGAATTGTCGACGGGAAAGTTAAAAATAAGATTGAAATGAAGCTCAGCAGCCTTCCGGTTTGGAACCTCGATTTTGATCTCGGCGCTGCTGCAGTGAATTTTGATTTTTCGGATTATAAAACTGAAAATGTAAAAGTCGATATAGGTGCCGCTTCAATTAAGATGAAATTAGGAGATAAAATTGAAAAAATGAATGTTGATATACACGGAGGAGCTTCATATATTGAAATTACTGTTCCGGAATCTTCCGGATGCGAAGTACGGACTCATTCATTTTTATCTTCTAAGGATTTTGACGACTTCGACAAAATTCAATCGGGTTTGTACAGAACCAGGAATTTTGGAAAAAGTAAAAATAAAATTTATTTAAATTTGTCTACCGGAATTTCATCCATAAAAATTCACCGGTACTATACATCCGAAAGCGGCTTTGAATGGGAATGAACTATTCCCTTCTTTTAAAAATATTTTCTTGTCAATTTTCCCCTTTAAATTCCCGCAGGAAGTTTGCAGCCTATTATTTAAATCCACATTTTTTCTTCAACTTAAGGGAAACCAAAAATGAAAAAATTTAGTTTATACATTTCTTTTTTAGTTGCTATTCTGCTCTTAAATCCCGTTTATAATCAGTTCCGAGCAGAACAAAGAGCCAATCCGCAGGTAGACAGTGTTGATGTAGTTTACAGGGATCTTGCCCCGGATGAATTCATTAGTAAATGGATGATACTGGGAGCTTTACCTGTATTCGAAGGTAAATCCGATCCTGCAGACCAGGAGACGCAAAAGAAAGTCTTTGAAGCGGATGATCCCACACCGACCGATATATTGAAGAGCCTTAAAGAAGGAAAGATTAAATACAGGGAGAACAATTTTAAGTGGCAGCTTGTGAAAGCCGGTAACGGAGTTGTTGATTTCATTAAAATTTTCGGAGACACGTCGTTCGTGTTTGCCTTTGCTTATGCGCAGGTGGAAATGCCTGATAATAAGGAACTCTTAATGGCTGCCGGCAGTGATGACGGCATAAAAGTTTGGGTAAATAATCAGCTTGTTCATCAAAATTGGATTGGAAGGGCATACCGCAAAGATGATGACTTATTCCCTGTTAAATTCAAGAAAGGCGTGAACGAAATTTTAATAAAAGTTCAGAATATGCAGCGTGATTGGAATTTTGGAATCAGGCAAATAAGTCAGACTTCCCTCACCGATAAATTAGTTGATTGTTGTATAGACGGAAACTTAGATGCAGTTAAATTAGTGCTTAATTATAATGCCGATTTAAATACTTTTTCGACATCCGGACTTACTCCGCTGCAGGCGGCTCAAATCAACGGAAGAAAAAACATTGCCGATTTCCTTATTGAAAAAGGTGCTAAAACAGATTTACCTCTTTCTCCCCCGGAAAAGCTTGTAGATATTTTTTTCAATAGTGTTATTAAAGAAAATAATCCCGGCGCGGCAATTTTGATCGCTAAAGAGGGAAAAATAATTTATGAAAAGGCTTACGGTTATGCCGATGTGGAGAATAAGATTCCGGTTAATATAAATACCAAATTCCGTATCGGTTCAATAACAAAACAGTTCACCGCTGCTGCAATTCTAAAACTACAGGAAAAAGGGCTTCTGAACGTAAATGATCCGCTTTCGAAGTATATACCCGATTTTCCACGCGGAAATGAAGTTAAAATATATAATCTCCTGACTCACACTTCGGGAATTCACAGTTACACAAATGATCCTGATTTTATAAAGACTGTTGAAGCCGAGATTAAACCCGAAGACCTGGTGGATCAGATAAAAAAATATAACTATGAATTCAACCCCGGCGACAAATGGGAATACAATAATTCAGGATATTTCCTGCTAGGATATATAATTGAAAAAGTTTCCGGAATGAGCTACGGCGAATTCCTAAAGCAAAATCTGTTTGATCCCGCGGGAATGAAAAACACAGGAGTCCATTCTTCACATATTAAGCTTGAAAATGAGGCCGTAGGTTATTCTTATGAGAATAATAATGTAACGAAATCAATCAATTGGGAAATGTCGCGTGCCGGCGGCGCAGGTTCAATTTATTCAACTGTTGAAGATTTATTCCATTGGAATGAAGCATTATTTAACGGAAAAATTTTGAGTAAGGAAAGCCTGGAAGCCGCATTTACACCTGCTGAAATAAAGGACGGAATAAATACCCATTACGGCTACGGCTGGTTTATTAATGAAAACCGGGGGTTAAAAACCATTAGCCACAGCGGCGGGCTTCAAGGTTTTAACAGCGATTTGACCAGGTTTGTAGGAGAGAATTTTACGGAAGTAGTTCTACTGAACTGCCTTCCTACACTACCGGGATTTGATGCCTCATCGGCCGGGGCAAAGATTGCGGAATTTTATCTCTGGCCCAAGATGAAAAACCTGGAAACCCTCGAGGTAAATAAAAATGTTTCACCTATAAGCTACAAGGATTATGACGGACAGTATGAATATCCAGGCGGACAAATAATGACTATAACCGCAGAAGGTGATAAATTATTTGCTCAGCTAAGCGGGCAGGATAAATTTGAAATCTTTCCTAAAAATGAAAGTGAATTTTTCTGGAAGATTGTTGATGCACAGATTACTTTTATCCGTGATGAAAAAGGAATCGTAACTCATGCAATTCATCATCAGGGGGGACAGGAATTTAAAGCCCCAAGGATGGAGCCGAAAACCGAAATCAAAGTTGATCCCGGTATTTATGATGCTTATACAGGCGAATACAACATGGGAAATGGGGTAAAATGTATAATTACCAAAGAAAATGACAGGCTGTTCGGAGAAATGACGGGACAGCCTAAGGTTGAGCTCTTCCCCCAATCTGAAACCGAATTCTTTTTAAAAATTGTGTCTGCCGATGTTAAATTCGTCAAGGATGAAACAGGAAAAGTAATCAACCTGGTATTCAAACAGGGCGGATACGAGATAAAGGCCGAGAAGATTAATCCTTAACACATTCTTTTGGAATATTGGAATATTGGAATAATGGTAATTAATCAGGATATCGTATATAATTAAAATATTTTGATTACTAATGTGGAGTAGTGATTTAACATCATTACTCCTTTTTTATTTAATAAAATTCTGCCAAATTATTTATTTATCAATTCCTTTTCCTTTTCCCCGGTTTCCATAAATGCTTTTCCAAATTAACGCAGCCTTCGCTAGTGAATTCTATTCCTTCCGAACGAAGCAGATCCTCCATTATATCTGGACTGCCGAAGTGCAGTTTCCCTGTTAACGCTCCGAATCTATTAACAACTCTATGGCAAGGAATGCCCGATTCCTTTGCCCCGTTTAAGGCCCAGCCGACAGTCCTTGCCGATGATCTGATTCCGCAGGCCTCGGCAATGTCCCCGTATGTTGCAACTTTGCCAAATGGAATTTTACGCACTATTTTATAAACTTGATCAAAAAAATCATTCTTATTTTTCTTCCTGCTTTTAAGCTTCAGTTTTCTTTTTGATCTCATAGGTGATAATTTTAATCTCTTACCGGTTTAAAGTTTCATATCTTAAAAAATAAAGTAAAAAGATTTTGAAAACCAGAATCAAATGTAATGCTCAAAACATTAAAATTGATTAAAACCTGGATTTTAGAATTCTTCCGCCCTTGTCCCGCCGGTAAATCATTTGCCGGACGAAACGGAAATTTTTTAATTTGCGGACATAGAGGTGCACCGGTAAAGGAAGTGGAAAACACGATTAAATCTTTCGAAAGAGCATTAAATGAGGGTGCAAATTCGCTTGAAACAGATCTCTGCTTAACAAAAGATAATGAAGTGGTGTTATGGCATGATTGGAATCCAAACGGGATAAATGCATTGCTGAGAGAGTCGGGTTTTGAACCATGGGTAAAATATAAACCACTGCCGCCGCCCGTATTCAGTGAATTCAGAAAGTCAGTTCATGAAATAACATTAAAGGAATTCCGGGAAAATTTTCATTATAAAAAAAGAAAACGGAATCCGCGCATAGCTGATGTCCATATTCCTACATTGAGAGAATTCTTTGAATGGAGCAAGGGACAAAAGAAGCTAAAACATATTTTTTTTGATATCAAAACTCCGGGAGAAATAGCAAATCTTTCTATCAATATTTTGAATTGCATCACGGAATTTGCGGAAGAATTCAAGCCTGAATATCAAATAATAATTGAAACAACGGAGTTGGAAGTACATAAACTCCTGAAGGCAAAATTTCCTCAGTACAGCTACTGCCTGGATATTGATTCCAATCCCGGATTTATTCTGAATCCTGAAGATTACAGCGCCGTAAAAGCTGCAGTTAGATTCAATAATGATTTTGCTATGGCTTTCAGGCCGCAGAAGGTAACGATCGCAAACTGGACTACCTACAGAAGGATAGTTCAATTTGATTTAGATCTAAAAGAGGAGCATAATGCTGCTTATCCCGATAAGAAAATTACACTAATTGGATGCACTGTTGATAAAAGAAAAGAGCTTAGATGCTTATTCAGACTTGGAATCGACGGGATTCAGACTAATTTTCCCTCCCGTTTGAAAAGAATTGCTGAACGGAGAAGAATGCCTATTGCCTACCGCCTGCTGAAGGCTGCAGACTGAAGCCTGCCGATTTATGACTAGCTTTGGCTCGGTAGTTAATGAGAATTAAATCATTAAATCTTTAAATTTTTCAATTTTTTAATCTTTAAATTTTTAACACTCAATTCCTGCTGAACTTCAGCAGATATGCCTTAATAAATTTGTTCAAATCGCCGTCCATTACTCCCTGGACATCGGAGGTTTCAACTTCCGTCCGGTGGTCTTTCACCATATTGTACGGATGAAAAACATAAGATCTGATCTGGCTCCCCCATTCAATTTTCAACTTGCTTTCTTCAACTTTATTAAGCTCGGCTTCCTGTTTCTCTTTTTCTATCTGGTAGAGCTTTGCTTTAAGAAGCTTCATTGCATTTGTCCTGTTCTGAAGCTGGGATCTTTCACTCTGGCATGCAGCTACAACACCTGAAGGAATATGTGTAATCCTTACTGCTGTTTCAACTTTATTAACATTTTGCCCTCCTTTTCCCCCAGAACGGTACGTATCAATTCTAAGATCAGCCGGATTTATTTCGATTTCAATGGTATCGTCAATTTCAGGAATGACAAATACAGATGCAAATGAGGTATGCCTTCTCTTATTTGAGTCAAATGGGGAGATTCTAACGAGTCTGTGTACGCCGTTCTCGGCTTTTAAATACCCGTAAGCATACTCCCCTTCAACTTCAATAGTGACGCTTTTAATTCCGGCCCCGTCTCCTTCAAGAAGATCAATTATATTCATTTTATATCCGTTCTGTTCGCCCCATCGTAAATACATTCTCATAAGCATTTCGGCCCAATCCTGCGCTTCGGTTCCGCCGGCACCCGAATGAATAGTGAGAATAGAATTTTTGTCATCGTCCTTACCGCTCAGCATGCTTTTAAATTCGGCTTCCTCCACCGATTTAAGAAGTGATTCCAATTCGGTATTTATATCGTTATAAAAGGATTCATCATTTTCGGACTGAGCTAAATGGATGAACTCCTCCAGATTTATTTCTTTTTTCTCGAGTTCTTTCCAAAGATTAACCCATACTTCAAGGGATTTTATTTCCTGGAGCGTCTTCTGTGCGGCTATCTGATCATTCCAGAAACCCGGCTCGGCTGTCTGCTTCTGAAGCTCATTTATCTTCGACTGCTTGTTATCAAAGTCAAAGATAACCCCGTAGATTGCTCACCCGTGTTTTGTATTCGTTTAATTTTTTTAATTCTTCTTCATACATAAAGGTAGCTCCTTATAAAGCAAAGTTAGTAATTAAAATGGTCGCATGGCCGTATAATTGCATGGTGTATGATTGTATGGATGTATGATTGCAGAAATAATTTTGCAATCTTGAAATCTTGCAATTTTGTAATCTTTCTGTCGCATTCATTGCTCTTTGCCTCAGCCTTAGCCTATGCCTCAGCCTTAGCCTATGCCTCATCCTCAATCTCCATCCTAAGCAGCGCTGCTGCCAGCGTTTTTCCCTGTGCGTCGTGCTTAAGTGAAACCGTTCCCCCGCCCCCAAGCGTATCATGCAAAAGGAAATTCAATGCCCTGATGTTCGGCAATTCGAATCTTTCAACTTTCCCGAAACAGATGCCCTCGAAATGTTTTTTAACTCTTTCGGCAGTCAGATGTTTCCTTATTAATTCATATCCTTTTTCATCATAAGCAATAATCCCCACATTTGCGGCATTCCCTTTGTCTCCGCTCCGACCGTGTGCAATATCTCTCAATTTTATTTTCATATTAAAAAAAATAATAAAATGATTCGAATGAATGATTGAATGGCTGAATGACTGTATGAACACAATTCTTCATATCTGCAATAAGTCCAAGTCTTTCAATCCAATTCATTCCCGCCTTCATTTTATTTTGGCGAACAGGTTTTTAAATTTTTCATTCTAAATATCATTCAACCATTCATTCATTCAACCATTCATTCAAGCATCCATGCAACCATGCATCCATGCCGTTCATTCTTACACTACAGTCATAATCTTAACTTCCGGAGCAACTAATTTTTTCGGAATAAGTGCCGGCCAATATGCAACTACTTCGCTCGGCTTGGGCCTGCCGCCGGCAAACCCTGTAACGCTGGGAGGCCCGGTTAAAACCAAGGGAGCTATTTCCCTTCCGAATCTTTGCACTGAATTAAAATCATTTGATCTAACCGCAACGCGAAGCATTATCTCATTAATTTTTTCCTCATCAATTTCTGAAGATAGAGGCCCATGACAGGAATTATAGCCTATAAATTCAGTCCTAATCTCATCAAAAGATAACTTAAGATCATCCAGTCTCTTCCTTAATATCTTATCCGCGGCTTTAGCTTTAGTTAACGCTTTAGGCCATGAGTATGTCAATGTACCGGATGCAGAATAACCCCCTGAATAGGAGCATGAAACCTTATAGAAGTCCGTAGCTTTTGTTCCTTTAATGCCGTGCAGCTTTACCCTATCTTTCCCAAATTCCTCTAGTTTTATGGAGGTAAAATCCGCAACACAATCAGGGGTAATATAGGATTTAGGGTCGCCTATTTCATAAACCAGCTGCTCCGCAACTGTTTCAAATGAGACTTTTCCGCCGGTTCCGAGATGCTTTGTAATAAAAATATCTCCGTTCGGATATGCTTCTGCAATCGGGAAACCGATCTCAGCCATATTTTCAAATGCCTCCCAATCCCCTAGAAAATTTCCCCCGGATGCTTGTGCTCCGCATTCCAAAACATGCCCTGCAACAGTACCGGCAGCCATTAAATTAAAATCGGTTTTCTTCCAGCCGAACTCATAAATCATAGGAGCAAGAGTCAATCCGGTATCGGTAGTCCGGCCGGTAATTACAATGTCGGCCCCTTGCTGCAGAGCTTCAGCAATCGGAAAAGCGCCGAAATAGACGTTCGCACTCAAGATTTTATCTTTAACCGTTTTTATCGATTCACCTGTTTCCATATTATTCAATTCGACCCCGGATTTTAAGATCTCATCAATTCTGTCTTTAATATCATCCCCAACCACAATTCCGATTTTTAATTTTTTATATCCCAGATCTTTTGCAATTTTAATTACCGCATCGGCACAAGCGGTCGGATTTACTCCTCCCCCGTTGGTAATAACTTTAATATTTTTTTCTACGCATCTGGGAAGAATTCGCTTTATTAATTCAGGAATATCCTTAGCATACCCTAAACCCGGGTTTTTATTTTTCTGCTTTTGTAGGATGGACATAGTAACTTCGGCAAGGTAATCAAGAACGAGATAATCAATATCACCATTGGTAACCTGATTATAAGGAGCATCGATTAAATCGCCCCAAAAACCCTGACCTGATGCTATAATTATTTTATCTTTCATTTATAATATTAAAATGACAGCAAAGTTTTTTAATATCGAATGTCGAACACCAAAACTCGAACTTAATCCTGAACTTGAACTTGAACCTGAACTTGAACTTGAACCTGAACTTGAACTTGAACTTGAACCTGAACTTGAACTTATACTTAAACCTACTCTCCCCTCACTTCTCATCCCATCCTTCTCTTCCGATAAGGGGAACAAAAATAAATTCCGGAATATCTTTAATCTCAAATTTATCCTGATCTATCTTGGTTACTATTTTTAATATTTGAGAAGCTTTAGTTCCTACCGGAATTACAAGTTTTCCATTTATTGCAAGCTGCTTTTTTAATGATGACGGTATTGAAGGAGATCCGGCAGTGACAATTATTCCTTCATAGGGAGCAAATTCTTCCCACCCGATGGTACCATCGCCGAATTTTGTGTAGACCCTGACTGCAAGCTCATCGAGCAGCTTCTGGGTTTTTAAATAGATTTCAAACTGCCTCTCGATGGTATAAACACGCATTCCCATTTCATATAAAATAGCAGCCTGATAGCCGGAGCCGGTTCCGATCTCCAAAACCTTGGATCCCGCGATCAGCTCCATAGCCTGCGTCATATAAGCAACGGTATAAGGCTGAGAAATTGTCTGTCCATACCCAATCGGCAGAGCCACATCTTTATATGCGTGAATCTGAAGGGCATCGGGAACAAATTTATGCCGTTCAACTCTGTTCATGGCCTTGAGTACATTAGGATCTTCAATCCCGTGCTGGGTCAGCTTCTCTACCAGCTCCTGTCTTTCGCTTTCATACATAGAGAATAATTTCTTTAGGAAGACTAAAAATATATATAATATTTTAATTATTTTATTTTTACGGTCAATATTATTTATAGAGCTTATATGGTTGAAATCATTTTAGGTGCGCTGCTTATAATGTTTATGAGAATATGCGATGTTTCAATAGGCACAATGAGAACTCTATTAGTCGTACAGGGTAGAAAATACAGGGCTGCAATGACAGGATTCTTCGAGGTAATGATATGGATCCTGGCAATCAGGTTCATAATGCAGCACCTCGATAACATTGTAAATCTTTTTGGCTATGCTACAGGCTTCGCAATCGGAAACATAGTAGGAATTACAATTGAGCAGAAGATCGGCCTTGGACATATTCAGATGAATGTAATTTCACGCCACCATTCAGCAGAAATTGCAGAGCTTTTAAGAGAGAATAAATTCGGGGTTACTGTTCTTCCCGGCGAAGGCGGCACCGGCAGTGTCGCTGTCATCATGATAATTACTCAAAGAAAGCTTCAGAGACAAGCGATTAAATTAATTGAATCGGTTGACAGTAATGCCTTTATAACAATTCAGGGTTCAATACCATACAGGGGATTTATACAGAGACTCAGGAAGTGAAAGAAGACTAGCAAGGAAATTTAATGTGGATGCTGGATGCTGGATACCGGATACAGGACAATGTTTGATTGTTGATGGATGACGTTTGATGGATGCCTGCCCACCGATAAGGCGGGATTGTTGATGAGAAAACCGTTCAATCTTTTAATCTTTTAATCTTTTAATCTTTAAATCTTTAATTCTTTTAATTATTCAGTCCTTCATCCATTCAATCATTCATTTTTTTATTTTTTTCGTGATTAATAAACTTTGTAAATTTTCCCTGCTCCCTTATATTTCGACCTTTCAACTAAAACGGTCGAAATAATAACATTTTTATGATCGGGAATTCAGATAAAGAAAAAAT
>DATKLQ010000031.1:0-6979 GCA_035542335.1 Ignavibacteriaceae bacterium
TCAATCATAAATGATGTTAATCCATAGAGCCCGAAACATGCAATAAATATAGAAAGCATCGAGAAGTATTTAAAAAGCGTACCCATTCGCAGTTCTGCAAAATAATTGGCATTCAGACTTTCATCAAAAAAATAGAAATCAAAAGCCTCTGACGGAAAAAAGGATTTCCACGTTTGCTGAAGGGATGCAATGCTCTCACGAACAGAATTTGGTCTGATGCGTACATTTATTACGCGGTAAAATACATTTTTCTGCACCGGGTCCGGAATCCTTAGGACCAGAGGTTCTATAATATGATGCAAGGAACCGAAATGAAAATCCTTAGTGATGCCAACAATTTTTCCGGTCCTGCCCCATATGGTTAACTCCGACCCGATTGGCGACTGCAGAGCCATTTCTTTTTGAGCAGTTTCGTTGATGACATATGCGCTTGTTTGATCGGATGGAATTTGATCCGAATAAAACCTTCCTTCTTTCATTTCTATTTTATAGGTCTCTGCAAAATCATAATCTACATGCAGCATCCATGAATTGATTCCTTTGGTCTTGCCCTTCCAGTTCACATCTTCGGTACTGCCGAGAGCATTCATATCCAGGGGTTCTGATCGGGAGACACTTAAAATATCCGGGTTCGACAGAAGCTTATTCTTGAAAGCATCATAATCATTAAAAATATCGCTCCTGACTTTAATACATACAACATTTTCTTTATTATATCCCAGATTTGTATTTCGCATATAATTCATTTGGTTAAGAACAATAACAGTGCAGATAATAATGGCGGTTGATAAAACAAATTGAAAAATGACCAGGCCTTTCTGCAAATTGAATCCATCAGAATTCTTAAATTCCCCTTTAAGAATTTGAACAGGTTTGAATTTCATGATAAAAAAAGCGGGATATAAACCGGATACGATACTTGTAATCAATGTTGTTAAAACGAGCGTCATAACAAATTGAGGACTTGCATAATCGGCAGACAATGCCTTGCCGAATAATTCATTGATTTCAGGAAGAAATGATTCGATAATCAGGAGTGCAATACCGAGTGCTGCAAGCGTGGTTACTAATGTCTCTCCATAGTATTGAAAGAGTAAATCCTTCGATTGAGCGCCTACCGTTTTTTTGATCCCGATTTCCCGTGTTCTTTTCAGTGAAAGGGCATTGGTGAGATTGATATAATTCATACACGCAATCAAAAGCAGAATGCCTGCGAATATGCTGAAAATATAAACATACTTAATATCCCCTGTTGATACAAAATAAGCGAGATTATTGGAATGAAGATGAATTTTCTTTAATGGATGCAGAGAGTATCCCGTGGTTCCTAAATTCATACCTACGGTATTTCTTTTCTCACAGTCAAAGATTTTTCGCTCGAGGTCGGATTTATTAATTTTTCCATTTGTAAGGATATAGGACTGCACACTATAATTATACCATTTATCCCATTGTGCGCCAAAGGAGGCAATAAAATCAATCGGTATGAAGATTTCTCTTTGTATGTGCGAATTATGGGGTATATCCTTAAGAATACCGGTTACCTTCATCACTCTTTTTTGTCCCACAAATGTCAGAGTCAGCGACTCTCCTATCGGATACTTAGTTCCAAAGTATTTTTGGCTCATTCTCTTTGTAAGTATAATGGAATTGGGATCATTTAAAGCGGTCCGGGGGTTTCCCTGCAGAAAAGGAAAAGAAAAAATGCTGAAGAAATGCGGATCTATCAGTGCAAAACTTTCCTCGAATCCTTTGTCATTATATTGCAGAAACGGTTTAAAGGATTCCGGCATAAGTGCGAAACCGGTTGCATCAATAATCTCAGGGATCTGGGACTTAAGAGTCGGCGGAAGAAGCTTTGAGGTTATTGCAGATGTTTTGTCATCTGCGGAACGCAGCACCATATAGATGTTGTCCGCGTTTTTATGAAAATTGTCATAGGATAATTCATCCTGCACCCAGAGCATGATCAGAATAAATCCAGCCAATCCAATGGCCAGGCTTAAAATATTAATGAATGAATATTTTTTATGCCTGATCAAATTTCTAATAGCAATTTTGAAATAATTTTTTAACATTATTCCTCCTGATTTATCGGACGCTTATCCATTAGAACAAAGCGTATATTTATTCCATAAATTTTCTATAGGGTTTGCATCTGCCGCTTTGACTATTGCCTTATAAAGCCGAGCATCATTTTTATAGAACTTATCAAAGTTTAGTTCATCATTTACCCATAAGTAAATAAGTATAACACAGGCAAGCCCGATGGATAGTCCGATCAGATTTATAAGAAAGGTATTTTTAAACCGAAAGAAGCTTCTGAAAATAATTAGGAAGTAATTTTTAATCATTTTTCCCGCCCTGTTCCCTTACAGCAATAAGCAGGTGCTTATGCTAAGTTAAAATAATTTTCAGCAGTATGAAGTAAGCTGACTGTATTCTTTATATATCAACTTTGGATCAGAGAATCAAATAATATGCCTTCAATATTTATCAGAAAAATAAATTTTATAAAGAAATTAGTGTACGGAAACCTTTTATCAATGTTCACCTGCGAACAGTTCCATTCATATCTCAAACTCTCCATCGCGGGAAGCCTGGACTTCGTCACTCATATCTGAGAGACTCAACCGGATTTGCAGTTGCTGCTTTTATTGCCTGGATGCTGATTGTGAGAAGAGCAATAACTAGTGCAATAAAACCTGCAATAATAAAAAGCCATAAACTTAATTCAATCCTGTAAGCAAAATCCTGAAGCCACTTATTCATGAAGTAATAAGCCAATGGCCAGGCAATTACATTGGCTATTATAATCCATTTGATAAATTCTTTGGAAAGCATTAAAAGTACTGAAGGAACAGATGCTCCCAGTACTTTTCTTATACCTATTTCTTTTGTTTTCTGTTCGGCTAGGAAAGTAGCGAGTCCAAACAATCCGAGGCACGCTATAAGAATAGCCAATGCCGAAAAAGATAAGGCAATAGTGCCGACCCGGCGCTCTGCACCATAAACTTCATTAAAATGTTCATCCATAAAGCTGTAGCTGAAAGGCATTTCCGGCACAAGAACCTTCCATTTTTTTTCGGCTTCCTTTAATATGACAGTTATACTTGCTGCATTTACTTTAAATGATATATGCCCGGTGCTTTTATCTAAGCTAAGGCACAGAGGACCGATTTCCTGATGCAGCGATTCGAAATTAAAATTTTTTACGATTCCAATAATATCGTATGATACCAGTGCTCCGCCCTGCTCCCAGGTATATAATTTTTCACCGATTGGATTTTTATAGCCCAGTTGTTTAATTGCCACTTCATTTAATATTATAGCCGAACTATCGGTGCCGAATTCCCGTGAAAAATTTCTCCCATTAACTACCTGGATTCCAAGGGTTTTTAAATAATCATAATCGATCCTCCATCTCTGCATAGATAAACCTCCTTCCGACAAATTCGATGCTTCCCTGTAAAAAGCAGAATTACTTCTTTCCGACGGAATAGGAAGAAAGCCGCTTACAGTTCCGGATTTTACCCCAGGTATATCCAGCATTTCATTTTTGAATGCTTCTACATTATTGCCGAGTGCATAAGTATCATTTAAAATCAAAACCTGATCCTTTTGATAACCGAGATTTTTACTCTGAATATAGTTAAGCTGATTATAAATAATAATAGTTCCTGTTATCAGGGCAATAGATGTTGCGAATTGAAATACAACTAAGGCGTTTCTTAAGCTTCCGCTTTTTGATCCGCCTGAAAATTTTCCTTTCATAACTTCCACAGGCATAAACCTGGAAAGGAATAATGACGGGTAACCTCCTGCTATAAATCCGATCAGAAAAGGCAGAACAAGCAGGAAAATTAAAATTGAGCCGGAAAATAAACTACCTATTGCGAGTTCTTTACCGGAGATATTATTGAAGAAGGGCAGCACATAAAATACTATTAGAACTGCCAAAATTACGGCGAATAAAGACATCAAAGTCGATTCGGCAAGAAACTGAAATACAAGATTCTTCCGGGCTGTTCCAAGTACTTTGCGTATTCCCACCTCCCTTGCACGATTTGCCGAACGGGCAGTCGTTAAATTCATAAAATTAATACATGCAATAAGCAGAATGAACAAAGCCACCCCCGAAAATATATAAACATATTGAATGGTTCCGGTGGGACTAATCTCCTGGATTCGGTTGGAGTATAGATGTATATCGGTTAGGGGCGTCAGAGAATTTTCAATCTTGTTGCCCGCTTTTTCAAATTCTTCCAAACTGTTTATTATAGATAAATCTCTTGCGTACGGCAAAACATATTTGTAATTATAATCGATAAATTTTTTCTCAAACTCTTTGTAGTTTACTCCTTCTTTTAACAATAAATAGGTATGAAAATTAGATGATACCAGGTTTCCCCACTCATAGTGGCAATTTTGCATCGGGAGGAGAAAATCAAACCTGAAATGAGAGTTGGAGGGCATATCTTCAATAATCGCGGTGATCTTATACTGTTTATCATCAGCGTCTTTTATTTCAAGACTTCTTCCCAATACATCGGCGGTACCGAAATATCTTTCAGCGGCGGATTTAGTAATTACCACAGTATTCGGTTCATTCAAAATCCTGTCAGTATTCCCGTAGATGGCCGGGAATGTAAAAACTTTAAAGAACGTTGAATCAACATAAGCAGCTCTTTTTTCATTATTGTACTGATCGCCCTT
The DNA here is from genome assembly GCA_035542335.1 of Ignavibacteriaceae bacterium. GTDB lineage: Bacteria > Bacteroidota > Ignavibacteria > Ignavibacteriales > Ignavibacteriaceae > DATKLQ01. The sequence goes on from DATKLQ010000031.1 coordinate 4,717, forward strand.
CTTAATAAGTTTATCACCGTCAAAATTATAGATGCGCGTATATTCTTCTATCTGGGGGTAGTCCTGCTTCAGCAGCTGTCCCATCATATCAGAGACAACTGGTATATGCAGCTCGGTGGGACCTAATTTTATATCCGTATTAATCCGGAAAATTCTGTCCGCCTTTTCATGAAAGCTATCATAGCTTAATTCATCATGGATATAAAGCAGGATGAGCAGACAGCAGGCTATTCCAATTGCAAGACCGGAAATATTTATATAAGAATATGCTTTATGTGTCCGAAGATTTCGAAATGCTATTTTTAAATAATTCTTTAACATATGACCTTGCGTAGAGCAGAGCGCATAGCGCTAAGCGAAAAGATTGAAGTTTTATTAAGTTCGTTTAAAATTGGTAATCATTATACATTCTTTATAATGCCTCAGCTTAATCCTCTCCAGGTAGAGGATTTTTCAAGGCTTCTTCCCTTTGGGAAGCGGTTGGGGATGAGCTTATCCATCCATCCATTAATTTTACTATTCTTTTTGCATAAGCGGCATTCTGCTCATTATGGGTGACTTGAATGATGGTAGTTCCCTGCTCATTTAGCTGCTTAAGAGTATCCATAATAATCTTACCATGTTCGGAGTGAAGGCTGCCTGTGGGCTCATCGGCAAGGATTAGTTTTGGATTTCCAATGATAGCACGTGCAATTGCAACCACCTGCTGATGACCGCCGCTTAGCTGATTCGGAAACAGATCCTTCTTTGCAACAATATTAAATCTGTCAAGTGCTTCTGCAACTCTCCCTTTCCTTTCACTTGATTTGACCTTCTGATAAAGAAGCGGAGTTTCAAGATTTTCATAAACCGTAAGCTCATCAATTAAATGATACTGCTGGAATACAAACCCAATATAAGTTTTATGAAGCTCTGATAATTTCTTCTCCTTCATTTTGTGGACAGGTTCGTCAAAGAAATAGTACTCCCCTTCCGATGGCGAATCAAGCATCCCCAGAATATGAAGGAGTGTCGACTTGCCGGAACCTGAAGGCCCCATTATCGAAATAAATTCACCTTCTTCAACTTTAAGATTGATATTCCTAAGTACATAAGTTTTGATGAATTTATTCGTGTAATATTTTTCGATCCCTTGAAGTTTAATCATGTTGAATTCCTTTTAAGGTTATTTAAGTTTTTTAGCAAAGGGCAGAGAGCATGAACCTGATCCTTCTGCTATATTATTTGACATACTCAATGTTTTCTTTCAATTTCATCTGCTATATCAAACAAACAATCTGCAATTTCAATTGCGAGTGTCCAAATTTCTAAATCCTGAAATCTAAATTTCATATCTCCCCCGTAAAATGATTATTTATATTATAAGAACTCTGTGCTCTCTGCTCTGCACTCTGCCCTCTGCTCTTCCTACTCATATTTTAAACTCTCAATCGGGTTAACAATAGCGGCTTTAACAGATTGAATTCCGACAGCTAAAAGAGCGGATATAACAGAGATTATAAAAGTCAGAGCGAATAAAGAAAAATTTAACTCTGTTTTATAAACCCATCCAAGATTTATAAAATAATTAGAAGCATAATATGCAAACGGTATCGCTATGATATTAGAAATAATCACTAGCAGCAAGAATTCAGAAATCAACATGCCCGTAATTTTATTAACTGAAGCGCCCAAAACTTTCCGGATCCCAATCTCCTTGGATTTGCGTTCAACGGTGTAGGATGATAAGGCAAATAAACCCAGGCACGCAATAAATACAGAGACAATTGAAATAAACTTAAAAATATCCAATGCTTTTGTTGTAGCTCTCAGGTTCTCTTCATAAGCATATTCAAGAACGGAATATTCAAATGGAAGTTCAGGAATAGTTTTATTCCAGGTTTCCCTAATAAAATTAATCAGATTATCATCAGGTTTTTTGATTGTCTTGATATACAGATAGAAAGGTTCACGAGGCAGGAAATAGATAACCGCGGGAGCTTTTGGAAAAATCACATGAGGGAAATGAAAATATTTGGCTACCCCGACTACCGTTTTTTTCTCTTCACCTCTTTCATCAAAGACAATTACCTTGCCGATAGGATCATTCCAGCCAAAATGTTTTGCTGTTTCTTCGCTGATGATAACACTGTTCTCTTCATTAAAATCGCGCGAGAAGCTTCTGCCTTTTATAATCTTAATACCTAATGCTTCAATAAAATTGTAACTGCATGGATAGCTGAATAAAATTTCCGAATTATTTTTGTCAATATCCTCAGGTCTC
>DATKLQ010000032.1:0-7519 GCA_035542335.1 Ignavibacteriaceae bacterium
CTATAAAAAATTCCATCATATAACCGTAACCCACCATCATCCCGGTCGCCATTAAAATTTTATTCATCCGCTCCATATGATTTAGCGTAATAATATGTTCAAGGTTGAACAACTTTCTTACAAAAACAAGAACAAGCACGACCATAGCAAAACCGGAAAACACCGCCCCGGCAACAAAATAAGGAGGAAAAATTGTAGTGTGCCAGCCGGGGACAATTGAAACCGCAAAGTCAAAGCTTACGATTGTATGGACTGAAAGAACAAGGGGTGTGGCAAATCCGGCTAATATCAAATAAGTTTTTTCATAATGCTGCCAGTTTCTATGCGAATGTCTCCAGCCAAGGCTGAAAATGGAATAAATTGTTTTTCTTAAATTGGTTTTTGCCCTGTCTCTTAAGGATGCAAAATCAGGAATAAGCCCGATATACCAGAAAACTAAGGAAACCGTAAAATATGTCGAAACGGCAAATACATCCCATACCAATGGAGAAGTAAAATTCGGCCATAAAGAATGCTGGTTAGGATACGGAAGAAGATAGCCTGCCAGCCAAGGGCGCCCCGTATGGATAACGGGGAATAGTGCGGCACAAATTACGGCAAAGATTGTCATTGCTTCAGCAAATCTTGCTATCCCCGTTCTCCATCTTTGCCTCAGCAGGAAAAGAATCGCCGAAATTAAAGTACCGGCATGCCCGATTCCTATCCAATAAACGAAGTTCACTATGCCGAACGCCCATCCTACCGGCTGATTGTTGCCCCATAACCCTATTCCGTACCAGAATGTAAACAGTACGCATATTAATCCAAGCAGAAGCATGCTGCCGCTTATGCTTATGGCAATTAAAAACTTTTTATCCGGTTTTGTATCTAGAGGCTTGGCTACACGTTCTTCAACGTCGGCCCTGTTTAAGCCTCCTTCAACTAAAACAACTTCTTTAGTATAGTCTTCCATTATGTCAATTTTATCGGAACTTTGCATCACTACGATTCCTCCGGATGAGTATTCTTCAGCTTTGCGATATAAGTGACATTCGGTCTTGTATTCAGTTCTTCCAACATATAATAGCCTAAAGGATGATCTTTGTATTTATTATATTCATTCTCACTACTGTTCTTTTCATTTTCATTTCCGAATTTAATTGCATCGGTTATACAGGCATCCTGGCATGCAGTTTTAACATTTGCGCCATTTACCGGCCTGTCTTCCCTTATTGCATTTTCCCGTTCATCCATTATTCTCTGAACGCAGAAAGTGCATTTCTCCATAACTCCGCGGGATCTTACGGTTACTTCAGGATTATTTAAAAGAGCAAATATTCCGCTTTCCTGATAAGAATCTTTAAAATGATTCCTGAAGTTGTAGAAATTAAATCTTCTTACTTTATATGGACAGTTGTTTGAGCAGTATCTTGTACCTACACACCTGTTGTATGCCATTTGATTCAACCCATCATTACTGTGCGTAGTAGCTGCAACAGGGCAAACATTTTCGCAGGGAGCATGATCGCACTGCTGGCAAAGCATTACCTGGTTAAATACTTCAGGTTCTTCATAAGTACCGGAATAATACCTGTCAACCCTGATCCACTGCATTTCCCTGCTCTTTAATACCTGGTCTCTTCCTACAACAGGTACATTATTTTCGGAACTGCAGGCTACTATACACTCACCGCACCCGAGGCATTTGTTCAGATCTATCGACATTCCCCATTTCGTTCCCGTATATAAAGTTTTAAGGTGCTGACCGTAAAATGTTTTTTCCTCAAGGCCTTTTTCGCCCTTCAAAAAATTCGGATCTTTTTTAAATTCTTCTAATGAACCGGTTCTTATTAATCCTCTCCGGTTTGCAGGATCTTTAGTATACCCTCTGTCAAATGCATGATGTTCCTGGGTAGTAGCCAATTTATGTGAATCCGATAATTTTTTTACATCGGCATTAGTGAATATCCATGGGCTTGGGCCGGGATTCTTTGTCATCAGAACATTTGCATTGAATCCTACATTTATCCCCACTACACCTGCTTTTTCCCTGCCATAACCAAGTTCGATGGTTATAGTTTTGTCCGATGAACCGGGTTGAATAATTGCAGGGATAATTAATTTCCGGTTATCAACATTTATTTCAATCAAGTCGTTTGTATCGATTCCGAGCTCATCTGCAGTTTTTTTAGAGATTGAAGCATAATTATCCCACGTTACTTTTGTAACGGGGTTAGGAAGTTCCTGGAGCCAGCCGTTATCCGCAAAACGTCCGTCGCCTAAAGAATGACTTTCTTTCAGAGCTACCGTAAATCCGGTATTTTCCTCTTTCTTGCCGGAAAAAACGGAAATATAAGAAGGATTAAATGAACCGGCTGCAGGTTCAGAAGTAAATACAACTCCGTCATGCAGGGCGGCAAACCAGAATTGTTTAAAATCCAAAGGAGAATCTACGGCAGGATAAACAGCCGTTTCCCAGTTCTTCATTAAGTAATTATGATAGATCTTTGTTCTATCCTTTTCTTCCTTGCCAATTATCCAGGTAAGCAGAACAGCTTCTTTTTGCTTGGTATTAAAGATTGGCCAAATAACAGGCTGCTGCAGAGAATAAAATCCGGTTCTTGTCTTTGCATCTCCCCATGATTCAAAATCGTGATTTATGGGCAGAACATAGTCGCTGATGCTGCAGCTTTCATTTATAATTTCGGAAAGGGTAATTACGTTGGATACTTTCTTAAGCGCTTCTTTATATCCTAAATCTGAAGGAAGATGGTAGGCCGGATTCGAACCGTAATGAATAACTGCCGCCACTCCGCTGTCATTCATTGCATCAATAAGCGAGGCCCATTCATCTTGGGATGCAAGAGGAAGTAAATTTACGGCGGAAACGTCCGTCCTGTACAGATTTGTATTACCGAGTATTCCATTCAATTGACTAACGGCAATATGTACATCTTCCGGCAGAGTTCTTCCGGCATAAATTATTGAAGCCCCTCTGTTTGATATTAAATCCTCAACGAGATGCGAAACTTTTTTGGGATCAAGGGAATGTTTCTGAACGAATGTGCTTAAGGAATATCCGGAAAGATTCCCTGATCCAATCCTGGCTGAGATTTCATTAAAAAGGCTTAATACGAATTCCAACTGAGCATCGGGTGAAAGCCTCAATCTGTAATCCGCATTCATTCCCGTGAGAGAAAGATTCCCTTCAATGGTATATAACCGGTTGAAGTTCTTCACATTCATTATATCTTTTCCCATCGAGAACAGCCTGGCATTTTCTACAACATTCCCTTCAGTTCCCAGGAAATCGGATTCGAGAGCGACGATTATTTTGGCTTCATCCCACTTTATTAATGGAAATTCTCCCGTTCCATAGATCTTTTTCCAGGCAGAGTTCCTTAACTCTTCGTTAAATAATTCATAAGAATAAATTCTTGCCGAGGGAAAACGCAATGCAAAATCATCGAGCACTTTTTTCCCCGTCGGGGAGATGATTTTATTTGTAATTACTGCAATCTGTTTTCTTCCGGCTTTATTCAGCTCATTTATAATTTCAGAATCTACCGTATCCCAAGCCGCATCTTTTAATTCGCCTTTTTGCCCCTTCATGGGATTTTTTAATCTCTCAGGGTTGTAAAGATTTAAAATATGAGCATGCCCTTTCGAGCAGATTTTTCCTTTGCTTACGGGATGATCCGGATTACCGTCAACCTTAATCGGTCTTCCTTCCCTGGTTTTTATTAAAATTCCGCAGCCGTTTGAACAGGCATTGCATGTAGATGCATAGTAAGTAGGTTTTCCGGGGAGAACTTCCTCAGGTCTTTTTACATAAGGAACAATTTCTTTTTTATCCCTATAATCGGCACACCCGGCGCCGGCAAGTGCTGCCGATGCACCTAAAAGAGCTAAAAACTTTCTTCTTGAAAGAGGAGACATTTCCGAGGGATTAAAATCATCGGTAACTCCCTCTTTAAATTCATGATGAGATTCCTCCAGCGCCTCCGGATCATTATAAAGCTCTTCAAAACTTCTCCAATAATTAGGATCCGGTGTTTCTTGCTTAGATGCAATCATTTGATTTCCGTTTCCCGTCTCCTCGTTTCCCGTCTCCCCGTTTCCCGTCTTATCGTTTCCCGTTTTCCCGTTTTCCGTGCTGTCCCATGAAAGCTCAATTTGATAAAGTTTTTGATGATTTTTATTTATTTTATTTTGATCTTCAGTCATTCGATTCACCTAGATTTCCTGCTGACTGCATTGGGATTAATTTCAACAATAACTTTTCTCTTTTCTTTCTTTAAGAGATTAAAAAACGAACCTGATAATCCTGAAATTAGAGTGAAGCCGAGAAATCCTGCTGCGGATTTCGTAAAAAACTGCCTTCTTCTAATTTTATTCTTCACTTTTTGATTTTCCATTTTTCCTTTATCCAAAACTAAATTGGTAATGTCACTTTTATTTCTTGAACTTGAACTTGAACTTGAACATGAACTTGCCTGCCCCAGCGAATTCCTATTTTATCGGAAGAAGCTGAGAGCTTGAACTTCGCACACTTATCTATGGCACGCAAAGCAGTTATCCGGTCCGTTAGGAATTCCTTTTAGATCGGGCAGCTTTTCATGCGCATTGCGGTGGCAGTCAAGGCACGCCGACATAGTAAATGAATTTGTCTGCATTATCTTGTCCATCTGCCTTACATCTCCGTGACAATTAACGCAGTCTATTCCTTTATTCACATGGACGCTGTGGTTGAAATAGACAAAATCGGGGGTCTTATGAATGCGCTTCCATGGTAAAGCATCACCGTCATTGTAGTATTTAGTCAGTTTAATAATTTCAGGCCTGTCTTTTCTTGCGACAGAATGACAGTTCATGCAAATATTCAGCGAGGGAACCAATGCATGCCGGGTTTTTTCAACCCCCGTATGGCAATACCGGCAATCTATATTCATCTGCCCTGCATGAAGCTTATGGGAAAAAAGAATCGGCTGGTCCGGCGAATACCCGATGCCGTCTCTCTCTGCCCTTGAGGCAAAATATGTTATTGCAAATGATGAAACTGCAACAAAGATTGTTATTGGAAGGCGGATACGAAGAATGTGATCCAATAAAGAATTTTTCATTAATCCCTTAAAGCGTTCTAAAAATCAATAAAGAAAAATTGCAAAAAATAGGTTCTGACCATGACGTTTATATCACAGGCATCCAAAAACTTTTTTTGTATGAAAAAAATTAAAGCCACCGGCTTATTGAATTATTCTAAAGAACATTGGGAGATAAAAAAATAATGCACATTTTTATCGACTTAATTATCAATTAAAATTCTATCTGATTTAATAATCAGTTAATGAAAAGTTAATCTCTTCTTTATATTAAAATTTTAGTTTGTCTTTTAAAAAATTAAAGGAATAAAATGACTATCAGCGATACATTAAGGTATTTCGACCAGTCGGAAATGGAGATTTATCTTCATGAAAATAAGGGAATCCAAGATCAATCAAAGAAGTTTCCAATTAAACCTGTCCGACGATTTGCATCGGCCATGATTTTCCTAGGTTTAATAGCGGGATCAGTTGGAATCCTAAACTATTTAGACAAATCAAAGGTAAAAGATACTCCTCATCCGATTCAAGAAAACTTCAACTTAATAAATTAGGTGCTGCAGCTTTGCATCCGGTATCTGGAATCCGGTATCCTGTATCTCGAATCCAATATCCAGTATCCAGCATCCAGTATCCAGTATCAAGCATCCAGTATCCAGCATTCAGAATGCTTTCATCACAAAATACTGCCTGTCATCCTGCAAGTTTTGAAATTTTAATTTTTAAGTTGTATAATAAAACACCGGAAATTTAGTTCCTCTGAAAAAAAACCTAAAAAATCGAGATTACATTGAAATTAAAAAGATCGGTCATTGTATTCTTTCTAATCTTATTTATAATCCCAGCTTCAATTATAAAATCCCAGCCTCATGAAGTTTTAAACGGTGCTCAGCTCAAGCTTGCCCTGGAGAAATTGAATGTACTCGGATCTGTTTTATATATCGCCGCTCATCCCGACGATGAAAATACCGCAGTGCTTTCATATTTCACATCAGGAAGACTTTTAAGAACCGGTTATTTAAGCATGACAAGAGGAGACGGCGGGCAGAATTTAATCGGCAGCGAGCAGGATGAAGTTCTCGGAGTAATTAGAACCCAGGAGCTTCTCGCCGCAAGAAGACTCGACGGTGCCGAGCAGTTTTTTACAAGTGCCATTGATTTCGGCTACTCCAAATCCCCGGATGAAAGCCTCGAGATCTGGGATAAACAAAAAATCTTATCTGATGTTGTCTGGGTTATCAGGAAATTCCAGCCTGACGTTATTATAACCAGGTTCCCTCCGACGGGAGAAGGCGGACACGGTCACCATACTGCCTCTGCCATTCTCGCCGAAGAAGCATTTCATCTTGCAGCGGATTCCGCAGCTTTCCCGGAACAGTTAAAATATGTAAAAACATGGCAGGCAAAAAGAATTTATTGGAACTGCTGGCTTTCCGGAGAAAGAAATCCTAACGAACTTATAACTATTGATCTAGGCAGCTACAATAAGCTTTTAGGGAGATCTTACACGGAAATTGCCGCAAAAAGCCGTACGATGCATAAGAGCCAGGGTTTTGGTTCAATGGGCAGGAGGGGCGAGACAATTAATTATTTTTCTTATACTGCCGGGGAAAAAGTTAAAAAGGATTTACTTGAAAATATCGATTTAACCTGGAACAGGGTAAAAAACGGCGCCAAAGTGGGGGAAATTTTAAAGAAAGCGAACGAAAATTTTGATCCTGAAAATCCCTCTGCAATTATCCCGCTTTTAATTGATGCATACAAAGAAATGGATAACCTGGATGATAAATATTGGACAGCCGTTAAAAAGAAAGAATTGATGGAGGTTATCCGGTCGGCGGCTGGGCTTTGGCTTGAGGCAATTGCGGCCGACTACTCCGCCTGCCCGGGTGATACAATCAGAATTTCTACAGGAATTGTAAACAGATCAGACTCCCCGCTCGCCCTTAAGAAAATTGAAGTTAAATTGAGCTCAGGTAACTTTACCGATGAATATCCTCATACCAAAGAATTCAATGAGCAGCTTGAAAACGGAAAATTTATTCAGAATGATTTACTCATAAGGCTTCCGCAAGATATTAATTATTCACAGCCGTATTGGCTGGTTGAGAAAAAATTAAAAGGCTCCTATCAAATTAAAGATCAAAACCTGATTGGGTTTGCTTCTAATGATCCGCCAGCCACTGTTGCATTCACATTAGATGCGGGAGGTTTTCCACTAATTTTTAATGAGCCTGTTCAATACCGCCGCGTGGATCCGGTTGACGGTGAAATTTACAGGCCTTTGGCCGTAACACCCGAAGTCTCAATAAACCTGGCAGATAAGGTTTATATTTTCCCCGATAATAATAAAAAAGAAATCTTTGTAAACCTGATTAATAATGAACAAACTTTATCGGGAAATTTGAAAATCCTTCTGCCTGCAAAATGGAAAGCTG
>DATKLQ010000033.1:0-5578 GCA_035542335.1 Ignavibacteriaceae bacterium
AAGTGAACTGTAAGCTAAAGGTAAATTTGGATCTATTTTGAGCAGCTTCTTAAATGTATTTATGGCAGAGTCATAATAACCAATGCTCAAATAATAGTTTCCCTGTTGAAACAGCGAATCTTCTGCGCTTTTCTGAGAGAATGTAAATCCGCTTGTTATTATCACACTTAAAGAAGTGAGCATGATTCTCTTTTTTTTAAAAGAATGAAACTGCGAAAAAAATTTTTTCATAATTCCTCCTTTAAAATTGATAATTAATCTTCATCGCATTTAAATGTTGCCAGCACATTGTTTATCTGATTAAAATCATAATCTGAACTCATAAAAGTTTCAGCACCGTACTCTTCAATTATGAATAAATAAAAAACTGCTGTGTCCTCAAAATGATTTGGCAGGTAAACATAGAGATGTCCCTCGCTAGGATAGAGGGGTCCTGTTCTGTAAATCATTCTGTATAATGTTTTTTCACCTATTATAAATGTGTCACGGGTTGATAGAATCGGTTTGCCATATAACGTTCGCCCAAGATTGGGTTCCATTATTTGAAATTCACTATTTATAAATCCATCTGCAAATTCCTCCCTATCAACATTCTTAGTTGGCATCGTACTAGAGTCGCGATAAACATTAATGAAAGTATTGCGACTATTCCCTGTGATGTACTGAATTATATCATCACTTTGCCGGTAGAACATTACACTCTGCAGCTCTTCATTAGACTGATATTCCCAGTCATCGCCAATAGGAGAGTGAATCGAGTAATTTTTTAATTTAACAGGTTTATCAGAATCTATACCGATAGTATTTAAGCTTGAACTGCAGCCGGTCAAAAAAATGTTAATGGGGAAAAGTATTACGGATATTTTAAGGTATCTTTTCATTGTATTCTCCTTAAAAAGATAATCCAGCTATTAAGGTTATATGGGATATGCCGGTCCCAAAGTTGAAAACAAATAATCCGGTCAGTAGGGTAATAAATATGGAAGCTATAACCGATTCGCAGGCAAAAATTAAAATTGAGGATATAATTTGCTTTTCATCTTATACCCTTTTTTAGGAGACGGCTCATCGAGGCCGAGGCGTCTCCGCAAAATTTACTTCATCAGAACCTGTCTTCCGACTTGTCCGCCAACCTGTCCGCCGAATCCCGATTTATCGGGAGAAGGTGGAAGTAAAACGGCGGTGGAAGCTTTTAGCGCAGGAGGATCTGTCCTCCGAAGCTTTAGCGCAGGAGGATTAATTTTTTTGTATCAACAAACATTCCTGCCTGCAGCCTGTAGAAATATACTCCGCTAGCCAATCCGCCTGCATTCCATTGATATTTATAATTTCCCGCAGGTAATTCTTTATTTACAATAGTTGCAACTTCATTTCCGAGAATATCATAAACCTTAAGTGAAACTAATCCGTGATCCCCAATCCCCGCCTTCGCTAAAGCTTCGGCGGGCAGGCAAAATTTGAAATTGGTAGTTGGATTGAATGGATTAGGGTAATTCTGAGATAAACTAAAGCTACTTAATTCAGGTTCTCCCTTCTTTACATTGACAATCACAGAATTGAGAAAATATTTTATTAATCCGGCTCCGTACTCCGCAGCCTTGGGTACCAGATCATTGCAAAGGATTATGAGATCAGATTCGTGAATCACAGTGCCGGTTGAACCTGCCGTACTTTTTACCGCAATTTGCGCCCATCTTCCCGATAACTTTGAAGGCGGGGTTATTCCGTATTGTTTTGGCTCAGCAATTGAACTGTCTTGATTCATTACGGCTCCCCATAGGCCGTCTGCGGCAGGCGCAAGATAATATTTATTAACTGACGGAAGGCTGTATGTATAAAGAGCAAGATCCGTAAAATAATCCTGCCATTTTTGTAATTGAGGGATATTAGAAACTTCAGCTGTATTCAATGAATTCCTGAACTCAGGTAACAAATCGGGAATAAAGTCGGCTATATAAGGTATTGATAGACCTCCGGAGAGTGCCATTTCATATTCATCAACAATCAGGACCAACAGATCAGGATCAATTAGATTCCCGGAATTAATTGAAATTACGCTTATCCCATGGTTAACCACTTTTACATGGGAGGGGATTGACAGATCAGCAAGAAGATGCAAAAGATGCCCGAGACATTCATATGCCTCTGCCTTCATGCCTGACTTATAAAGATTAACCGCATTATCCCATGAAAAGCTATTATTTTCATCATTAGCCCACCCGATGGTCGTGTTAAGAGCTCCGGGCCAAACAAAGCCCTGTACCGGATCATAACCGTGAGAAAGCCCTCTGAACCAGCCGCTCGCATTATCCAAAATAGAACCGTAGGGGATTTTGGTCACCGGATATAAATCATTGAAATCAAATTGATCCCCCATATTCCAGGGATTTGGAAAATGTTCACCTATAAAACCCGGAATATTTTCATAATCTTCGCTGTAGGCACCCGCCTCTAACCTGTCGCGGATTTCCGGATGAGTAATTCCGGCGGTGTCCAGAAAACCTGAGGCTTCGGCAAGTTCGAATGATTTCAGTACCAGCTCACGGTGGTTAGGATCAGATGAATACAAAATTTTATTAATTGCTTGAACTGTTTGTGAGAACGCCAAATTCATAAGGATGATGAATAAGAAAAGTGCTGAAACTATTTTTTTCATAAGGTTCTTTTTAAAACACTTAACTGAATTGATTATTACAATTATTCCTTTTTTCGAAGTAAGGAAACCAAACTCGGAGAGGTCTCAGTGAGACGCCTCCGAAAAATTAGATCACTTCAACAGAACCTGCCCTCCGACATGTCCTCCAATCTGTCCGCCGAATCCCGATTTATCTGGAGAAGGAGGATGTAAAACTACGGCGGACTTTTAACGCAGGAGGATTAATTTTTTCGTATCAACAAACCCTTTCCCGCTTGCGGGATTTCCTGCCTGTAATCTGTAGAAGTAAACTCCGCTTGACAACCCGGCTGCATCCCACTGATATTTATAATCTCCTGCGGGTAATTCTTTATTTACTATTACAGCCACTTCTTTCCCTAGAATATCATAGACTTTCAGGCTTACCAATCCGAGATCAGTAATCCGAAATTCGAAATTAGTTACTGGATTGAATGGATTGGGATAGTTTTGCTCTAAACTGAATACCTTCGGGAAAAAATTCTCTTCATCAGCATGAATTGCGATATCTGCAACAATTCTTCCTTCAACTGAAGGCTCAAGTATTTGAGTGGCAGCGACATAATCTAAAAGAGCTTGGAATTCGGTAGTATCCCCATAAACTTCCAAATTAGATATGGGAACCTTTAGATAATCAGTGAGTATTGCAGCCAGGAATTCATTACCGGTAGCAGAGTAAACCGAATCGAAATCTAAAGCTTTTCCCCCAATGGTAACTTCCAACAACCTGCTCCCGGCCTCTTTATTAGGATCATATACAATTCTCATCCCCGAAACCTGGGGGAATAGTTCGTCGTTCAATTCAATCGTAGCTAAAACGGTTTCAAGCGCAGTCCAAAGAGCCGCACCATTAATATTAAAAGTTACTAATCTGTATCCTAATCCATCTGTTTGGTTAAATCCATAACCGATTACTCTGAATACGTCTGCCGCAGTAAGCGGACCTTCATAGAGAGGCTGAGCAGTTGATCCGCCTGCTTCAATTGCAATATCAGTTCCTGTTTTGACCCTGAAGGCATCGGTAACTAAATTTCCGATCGGAGTATCGTGATTACCCCGATACATTAAAGAATCTGCGACTTCTTCAAAATAGGAGGCCGCATACCCGACTTGTTGAGTATAAACAGGCCCATATATATTTTCTATTTCTGCAATGAGATTATTTACTTCATTTAAAACCGCAGGTTCTTCAGGAACTGATTCATCAAGAGGAATCATTTCATAATTCAGAAGAGATACATTCCCTCCATTAATCAATAGTTGAAGCTTTCCAATATCTAAATAATTTGAATTCGCCTGAACAATCCAGGTCGTACCGCCTAGAGGATCCGTAACAGAAACAGGATTTTCCAATAAATAATGATCATGACCGCCAACGATTACATTAATTCCGGGAACATAGCCTGCAACGGTTTGATCGAGATCTAAACCCAAATGAGAAAGAAAAATAATTACATTGCAAAATTGCTTTTTCAAAGTATCTACCATTGCTGCAGCAATATCCACTATATTTGTATCGATAAAATACGGCCTCGGAAGCGAAATTACATTTGTTTCAGGAGTGGTCAATCCGAATATTCCGACTTTTATATTTCCTATCTGCTTAATTGTATAAGGGAAAATATAATCATGTAAGGTATCATGGAGAAAAGTATCCGGGAAAAGCAGGTTGGCCGAGAGAAGAGGAAATCCTTCTCCGGGTAAAAATGATGCTTTAAGCGCACCGAGTAAAGTTGACGGAGTTAAATCCCATTCATGGTTACCGACTGTCATTGCATCGAGCCCCAGCGAATTAAGAATCTGAAGTTCAGCGGCACCAAAATAAACATTGAAGAAAAGATCGCCTATAAAAAAATCGCCTGCGTGCAGGATTAAAACATTAGGATCGGACATCTTAGTCAATCCAATAATTGTGGCAGCACGTGCAATACCCCCTTGGCTTCCCTGAAGGGCCTCATTTCTTGGACCGACTGCAGACAAAGTAGAATGAGTATCATTCAGATGGAGAATTGTTAATGTGTCTTGGGCATAAGCTTTCCCGATGCCCAGCAGTAAAAAAGAACTAATGAGTAGAATATATTTTTTCATCATTATTTCCTTTGAACATTGTTTTCAAAATTAATTGTGCTATGCATTTACAAGATATTCCTTGATCCGGGATCAGGCTGTTAAAAAGATATTATGTAAATAGCACTTGAGAGGTATCTCCTAAGAAGATGCATCAGACATTCACAATCCCTCTTGCCAACGTCTTAATGCCTTTGTGGGGAAGTTTGAGAAAGTTAAAAAAGAAGAATATCAAACCTTCTCCAAAGGTGATAGTTTGTTTCATTGAAAATTAATTATTGAATTCGGCATAGTCAATTGCTTGCTTGTTTTTTAACTTAAATATTAAGCAGCCCTACAGGGACTTAGATTTTTTTAATCTTCTTTTTCATCTTTTTTCTTGTTGCATTATAAATATCTACTAAATTTTTTTCTTTTCTTGAAATCTTAATTAAATAATTTATTTAGTAGATTCCACTTTTCTTCAGAGCTTGACTTTTCTATATGATATTTATTATCGGTTCCTGCTGCTAATCCGGCTAAACCGCCTAATGTTCCGCCTATAAGTATTCCGAAAACTGTTGATAATGCTCTCCCTATTGCTGAAAATCCTATATCATAAGATCCATCTCCTTTTTTTGAAATTTTATTTCCGAATATGCCTCCTAAAACAGCACCGATTATAAATCCAAGGCAAAAATAGATTCATTCTTTCTCAATAAATATTTAATTGAATCTTGGCTGAGAACGTAAAGCTGGTTCATAAATTTAATATGTAAGGAATCTTGATTTAAAGTGGTATATACATCCCAGAGTTGAGCTTGTGCAAATATTTCAAGCGGGCAGAACAAAAGAATA
>DATKLQ010000034.1:0-3592 GCA_035542335.1 Ignavibacteriaceae bacterium
GAGTATCCAGCAGCCCTTCTAATATGTTCAGGTATAAAGCTGTATACCGCAACTTTTTTATTTTTATAATTTTTTATATCGTTAGCAAGCCGGTTTTCAATAATGGCAAGCATCTGGTGCGGCCCGTATCCTTCAAAACCATAGTTATAAACTTTATAATTCCGGTTCGAACACTGATTAAACAGGTAGGGTAAAGTCGAAGTGTCGGCTAGCCCGGAACCAAAAGTAAATGAGCAGCCGAAAAACAAAGCGCAGTTTCCACTTTCTTCATTCGAATTTGGGGTATCTCTTAGTCCGCCTTTAATCCGATATATTGCATCATAAATAATCTTTTTATTGTAAATTATTTTTGCGGTAAAAACCCCGTCGCGTATCGATCCGTAACCCAGGTAAGGATGAATTCCGTAGGCAGATTTGAAATTCCCTGTTTCAATTTTAAGAGAATCTTCTTGAGCAATATCCTGCAGCCATAAAATGCTTTCAAAAGTACAAAGTGCAAGAAAAGCTGCTGCCGTACTGAAAAAGAATATTTTTAATTTGTATGCCCCGGATTTAAAACCGGACACTAAAAAAAACATAAAGACCGACAAAAATATTAAAGCCCAGAGACAGCCGATTCCATGTAATATCTTAAAGGATAGATAAGCTGAGAGCAATAAAAGAGAGCCGTAAATTAGCCACTTGATCCAAAAAACAGTTATTGATTTATTATTCGCCATTTTTTAAAATAATAATCCTGTTCTTTATTTATGAATGATAATCTCTCAAAGGACAAGTCATTTGATCAAATTTAAGAGATTTTTTTATTTATATTTTTAAATTCTCTGGGGATAAATATTAATCTTTGGAAGTCCCCATTTAATAATTATAATTTAACAATATTTATTTTAATCTGAAAATCTCCTGAAATTGTCCAATTCTTAACTAATCAGAATTATGCCTAGTAAGCCCCGGTATTCTATTCTTGAAATCTCCCTTACTAGATAAAAAGCTGATTAAATACTAATTGAGTATGCATACCTAATGCATATTTTCTTTAAATTTTGTTATTGCCTGTTATTTATTTTATCCGGATTCTAAAATGAAAATGAACTACTTCAAGGTTAATCCTGGTTCCAAGGTTGAACTCTCAAAAATAAGCACTTCCTACACAGCTTCATTTAAATCTAAAAAAGAGGCCGAGAAAAAACTTCTACATAATATTGAGATTATGAGCGGACTTCAGCAGAAATTATATGCAGACGACAGGTATTCTCTGCTGATTATTTTCCAGGCGATGGATGCTGCGGGGAAAGACGGAACAATCAGTCATGTAATGAGCGGATTAAATCCGCAGGGCACTCAAGTATTCAGCTTTAAACAGCCTTCTAAAGAGGAGCTGGATCATGGATTCCTCTGGCGTATACAGAAATGCGTCCCGGAAAGAGGAAGAATAGGAATCTTCAACAGATCTCACTATGAGGATGTTTTGATTGTGAGAGTGCATAACCTGATAGAAAAGCAAAAAATTCCTGCGGATCTGCCGAATAACAATATATGGAAAACCCGCTTCAGAGAGATAAATGATTTCGAAAAATATCTATATGAAAGCGGGACTGCTATTTTAAAATTTTTCCTTCATGTTTCCAAAGAAGAGCAGAAAAAGAGGTTTATTAAAAGAATTGATGACCCTGCCAAAAACTGGAAATTTTCGGAACAGGATGTGGCCGAAAGAAAATATTGGGACAATTATCAGCAGGCATACCAGGAAGCAATCTCGGCAACAAGCACTAAACATTCGCCATGGTATATAATCCCCGCGGATAAAAAATGGTTTTTGAGACTGGCAGTCTCGGAAATAATTTCAGATAGAATGAGGAAACTTAATTTAAGCTTTCCTAAAATATCTGCCGAACAGAGAAACAAGCTGCTGGAACTGAAAAAGAAACTTGAGGAAGAGTAGCGGACAAGGAAAAAGGAAAAATACTTTTTACTTTTTACTTTTTAATTTTTACTTTATATTTTCAAATCCATTTTAACCGCTTTGAGATGAAAATATACAATTATTTGCTGGACAGCATAAAGGCTAAGGGTGCAGCTTACCTAATTCTTCTTGATCCGGATAAAATTCATAACGGCCGGATAAAAGATTTTGTTAATTGTGCCGAAAGTTCGGGTGCCGACGCTTTTTTAATCGGCTCCAGCTTAATGTTGAATAATGATTTTGAAGAATTTGTAGGCATTGTAAAAAGCGTCACAAAGCTGCCGGCAATTATTTTCCCCGGAGCTATTGATCAGATTACGCCAAAAGCAGATGCAATCCTTTACATATCTGTAATAAGCGGCAGGAACGCAGATCATCTTATAGGCAAGCATGTACTCTCAGCTCCTTTGATAAAAAGAAGCGGGGTCGAACCTATTTCCACTGGGTATATCCTGGTTGAGTCGGGAACATCCACAACCGCACAGTACATGAGCGGAAGCTTTCCGATCCCGCGCAATAAACCCGAAATCGCTGCCGCTACGGCATTGGCAGCCGAGTATATGGGTATGAAGTTTATCTATCTTGAAGCGGGTTCAGGAGCATTGCAGACTGTACCGGATGAAATGGTAAAAGCTGTCTCCTCGTACTGCTCGGTACCGGTAATTGTAGGCGGCGGAATAAAAAGCCCGAAAGAAGCATCAGATAAGGTGAGAAACGGTGCAAAAATTATTGTAACCGGGAACTTCTTTGAAAACGAAAATAACTGGGAGCTAATTAAAGATTTTGCAGATTCAATACATGATACTAAAGGAATTGAAGCAAAACTTCAGCTAAATAAATAGGGAGAAAAATTTTTGGACAAAAAAAAATTTGTTATTGATTCATTAAATGAGAGTTCCCAAACTAAAATTAATATCATTAATAAATGCACGGATGATATTCTAAAAGCCGTCGAACTCTTATCCGGCGCATTTAAAAAGGGAAAAAAATTACTGCTTTGCGGAAACGGCGGAAGCGCCGCAGATTGTCAGCATATTGCAACTGAATTGGTAATCAGGCTTAGCCATAATATTGAACGCCCGGCGATCCCTGCAATATCATTAACTACAGATTCATCAAACCTTACGGCAGGCGCTAATGATATAGGATATGAAAATGTATTTATGAGGAGCGTACAAGGTTTGGGAAATGAGGGAGACGTTCTTCTGGCAATTTCAACAAGCGGGAATTCTCAAAATATTATCAAAGCCGTTGAAATTGCCAAATCAAAGAAAATGAAGACAATCGGATTCCTGGGAGGAACAGGCGGAAAATTAAAAGCTTTGGTTGATCATTCCGTTATCATACCTTCTTCAAATGTTCAGAGAATCCAGGAAGGACATATTACCGTTGCACATATTATTTGCGAATTAGTTGAAAATGAGCTGTACGGAAGCTCCTCTAAATCTCCCCAAAGGGAAGACTTAACTAAAAGCTGATTCTTGTACCCAGCCAGCTTACTTTATCCCCCACGTTTACATTATGCCTTTGGCAGAATCCTGCATTTACTTCAATTACATATTTAGCTGGCGCAGAAGACGGGTAAGATTGATCGGACAAAATTTTTGTATCTCTTTGAATAGTAACTAT
>DATKLQ010000035.1:0-2465 GCA_035542335.1 Ignavibacteriaceae bacterium
CCAGATAATTCACCGAAATATTTTTCCGCAGCCTTCAGCTCCAGTTTCTCGGATTCTTCCACCAAGGGGTAAACAATAAACGACTGGTACCCGGATTTTACTTTATCCGTTACAAATTTATAAATCTGCGGAAGCTTATTCTCTCCCCTTAA
Organism: Ignavibacteriaceae bacterium; assembly: GCA_035542335.1. Classification (GTDB taxonomy): domain Bacteria; phylum Bacteroidota; class Ignavibacteria; order Ignavibacteriales; family Ignavibacteriaceae; genus DATKLQ01. The sequence goes on from DATKLQ010000035.1 coordinate 153, forward strand.
AAACGTTCTAACCGGTTTTCTTGATTTGGGCATTTCATCGATAATTGAAGAATCTAGATCGCCGTATAGGGTCATCGACAACGTTCTCGGAATGGGCGTTGCGCTCATCACAATAACGTCGGGCACCTTGTCGTTTCCATCGTAGGAAAATTCCTGGCCTTTTCCTATCAGCCTCCCTCTTTGTGCAACCCCGAAGCGATGCTGCTCGTCTACAATTATAAGTCCGGCATTTTTAAATTTTACCTTTTCTTCGAATAAGGCATGTGTACCGATAATTATGTCTGTTTCCTGCAGCTCAATCTGTTCAAGGTTTTTTTCCTTTAAAGATTTTTTCTGTCCACCGATCAAAAGCGAAACTCTTATTTTCCTTTCTTTGTGAACCTGAAAAAGCTCATTCATCATCCCTGAGATATTCTTAGCATGCTGATCGGCAAGAATCTCCGTAGGCGCCATTAAAACCGCCTGGCAGCCGTTGTCGACTGCAATAAGCATTGCAATTAAAGCAACGATAGTTTTTCCGCTGCCTACATCTCCCTGGAGCAGCCGGTTCATCGGCAAGGCCGATTCCATGTCTTTTCTTATTTCGGAAAGAACGCGGAGCTGCGCTTTTGTCAGCTTAAATGGGAGTATTTTTAGGAAATCAGACACAAGGGTTGTCCTGACCTTGAACTGAAGACCTGTAAGGCGGCTTTTATAATTCTTCTTCCTCAGGGCAACTAGTATTTCCAGGAAAAATAATTCTTCAAACTTAAACCTGTATTCTGCGGAACTAAGCTTTTCTTTGTTTTCCGGGAAGTGAATGTTTTTCAACGCACTGTTTATATCTATTAAAGAATTTCCCCGGATTATTTCTTCATTTAATGTTTCAGGCATTTGATCCGCAAAGTTTTCCACAGCGGAATTAATAATTTTCCTTAAGCTGAAGTCGCCGATGTTAGTTGCCTTTAATTCTTTGGGAAGCCTGTAAAAAGGAATGATTTTCCCCGTATTTAAGAATCCGCGGGATTCATCTTCACTGATCCGGTCATAATCCGGATGAGCAAACTGCAAATTCCCGTACTTTGATAAAGAAGGTTTGCCCGAAACCGCAAATGTATCACCCTCTTTAAAAAGATCGAAAAAATATTTTACTCCCTGGAACCAGACACATTCAAAAAACCCGGTGGAATCGCGGAAGAGAACCTTCATTATCTCTTTCCTGCCGAATCTCTTTCTTTCTTTATCATATACTTTCGCAATCACCGTTATTTCGCCGTCATATCCGTTTGTAAAATATCCATATGCTTTGGCAGCGGTAAGTGTTGTAGTGCGGTCAAGATGCCTGCTGGGGAAGTAAAAAAGCAAATCCCTTATTGTAGTAATTCCTATTTTCCTGAAAGATTCAGCACGTTTAGGTCCGACAGACTTAAGGTATTGAACAGGGCTGCTGAGAATCTGTGATTCTTTCGTAATCAATATTTCCTTTTAAGGAATCTTATTTTATAAATTTCATTCATTACTTTAAAATAAAGACGATTATCCTTATTGTCACTTCAAGTTAATTATAAAATAGGGATGTAGAGGTATAAGGGTATAAAGGGTATATAGGTATAAGGGAATACGGCCAGACGCGTGAGCGGTTACGGCAACCCCACCAGTCGGGGCAGGCGAAGCCTGTTTCGCCTGCCTTGCCGGCAGGCATGTTTAGCGGTTACGTTTAGCGTAACGATATCCGATTAACGCCTCACGATACGGGCATCGTAACTGATTAACGCTAAACTATCTCTTTTCCATTTTGCATTCAATTTAACGATAAGTTCTTACGGAAAAATAGACGGGAATACAACCTAATTCAAAAGCCGAATCAATCCTTCCTTTAAGAAAAACCTTCGACAAATTAATTTACTCTTAAATAATTTATAAGTTTCTGAATGCTTATAACTTATAAGCTGGAATTATTGTTGAGCAAAACTATTCAGGAGAAAAATTTACCGTAAGTAATATAGGAATGACACCCGGAAATTTTACAGAATTTTTTTCCTTTTGCACATTTTAAGTGCCGCAAATGTTGGAGTGAAAAGAATTGAAAATTTTTTATTTGCGGTTTTGACTTTTTAATAAGCAGAAAGGATTAATTTTTGATGTAAAAAGCAAAAGGAGTAATTAGCTTTTGCTTTGATTGTACAGTTTTACATTTAAAGAAGCCATATTAAAAAATAGGGACTTTGATGTTGAACGAAGTGCCTGTCCCGATTCTATCGGGGAAATCCCGCTATGTGGGCTATGCGGTGAAAAAAATGTTTATAATAAATTTGCTTTTGGCTGCACTTGCAG
>DATKLQ010000036.1:0-2028 GCA_035542335.1 Ignavibacteriaceae bacterium
GATTGCTTTTTGAACAAACAGACTTACAGTATCTTCTATATAATAGGGAACAAGCTTATTAAATAATCCTACTTGTGCAGACCCGGCTAAGGTTGCTTTAGTATCCCTGAGATCAAGGACTTTAGTTACTTTTTTATTTGTACTGTCGGCTATAATATTTTTTTTGAAAACGTCTCTTTCATATTTTGGCTTGATTACCACAGAATTTGAACACCCGTAATGGATTATAGATAAAATGAAAATCGGAATGATATATTTTTTCATTTCTTTAGAATCTCCCTTTATTTAATTAATTGCAAAACTCAATTAAGAAATTAATTTGAGGGTATATGCGGAGAGAAAGAGCATTCTGAATCAATTTTATTTATACAGAATGAAAATTCAAATCCCCTGTAAACTCTACCCCATTTTGACCTATTTTTACTCTGATTACTTTGCAAACTAGCATTATTTTTTCAAATAGGCAACAAAAATCTTTATTTTTGAAGGAATTCTGCAATTCTAGAGCCAATATTAGGTATCCGGAATCCGGTATCCGGTATCCGGATTCCATCAACATCATCCATCATCCATCAAACATTGTCCGGTATCCGATATTCATCTCCCGCATCCGGTATCTAATCTTAACCCTTTCTCTCAATTTTAAAAAAGCATAAATTTAGAGAATATTATTAGGAAATTAATTTATAAGGTGCTCTATGCAAGTTTTAGAAAAATTCGGCATCAAAGAGGAATTATTTAATAAATTATCGCTCAATGAAAAAAATTACGGCGCATGCAGCGGGCTTAACTGGATTAAAAATGCTAGTGAAAGTGTGCTTCAGATTTCGTCTCCTGCGACCGGCGAATTTATTGCATCGGTATACCAGGCATCAAATGAGGATTATGAAAAGGTAATTTCTTCCGCACTGGAAGCATTTAAATATTGGAGGAAAGCGCCTGCACCTAAAAGGGGGGAGGTTGTCCGGCAAATCGGTTTAAAGTTGAGGGAGTACAAGAAAGAGCTCGGGACATTGGTTTCTTTCGAGATGGGGAAATCGCTTCAGGAAGGCTTGGGGGAAGTTCAGGAGATGATTGACATATGCGACTTTGCTCTCGGGCAATCCCGTCAGCTTTATGGTTTTACAATGCAGTCCGAAAGAGCAAAGCACCGGATGTTCGATCAATATCATCCGTTAGGAATTGTGGGTATAATTACGGCATTTAATTTCCCTGTAGCAGTTTGGGCCTGGAACGCAATGATTTCGGCTGTATGCGGGAACGTAAACCTGTGGAAACCTTCCTCCAAAGTTCCTCTCTCGGCAATAGCGGTACAAAATGTTATTGCAGAAGTATTACGGAATAATTCACTCCCGGAAGGAATATTTTCTTTAATAATCTGCAAAGGCTCGACCATAGGAGATAAGCTTCTCAGGGATAAACGCGTCCCTTTAATTTCGATTACGGGGTCTACTAAGGTGGGAAAACATGCTGCGGAGATTATTGCCGGAAGATTCGGAAAATCTATTTTGGAGCTGGGAGGAAATAATGCAGTTATAATTACTCCCGATGCGGATTTAAAGATAGCAATTCCATCCGTAGTTTTCGGCGCGGTAGGTACTGCAGGGCAGCGGTGCACAACCACTAGGAGACTGATTGTACATGATTCTATCTATGACAAAATAAAAGAATCGCTGCTTAAGGCATATGGAAGCCTGAGAATCGGGAATCCGCTTGATGAAAAAAATCATGTCGGGCCCTTAATCGATAAAGATGCCGTAAAGACTTTTTGTACTGCTTTGGAAAGGATAAAACAGGAAGGGGGTAAAATTATTTTCGGCGGGGAAGTTCTTTCCGGAAGCGAATACGGCTCCGGCTGTTATGTAAAGCCGGCAATTGCGGAAGTAGAAAATCATTTTAAGATAGTCCAGGAAGAAACATTTGCACCGATACTTTATCTTATAAAATACAAGGGAGATGTTCAGAACGCAGTATCGGTACATAATGATGTAGCGCAGGGATTGTCTTCAGGCATATTTACGAACAATC
>DATKLQ010000037.1:0-10215 GCA_035542335.1 Ignavibacteriaceae bacterium
AGCTCAGCTATAAGCTTGATTCGGAGAATACTATTCCGTTAAAACAGAGGTTTTTGTTCCCTAAGAGTTTCGGGGGTATTATAAGAGATGTTTATATTCATGTCGTTCCGAATATTACCATTTCAGAGATTAATACAAACTATAGTTTAGATAATAAAGGAAAAAAATTAAACCTTAAAATTAATGCAAAGATTGAAAACAGGGAGTTCGTAAAAAAAGATTCTTTATTGAAAAACAATGAATTTTTATTAAGAATAAGCCTTTTTGCACCTGGCCTTCCCAAGCCTGTACAGAAACTTGAGTCTGAATTTTCCCTTAATATCAATAAAGATAGAAGAATTGAACAGAATATTTCTATTTCGGACCCGGTTTTATGGTCGCCGGAAAATCCGGAATCCTATCTAATTAATATTGAGCTTTGGAGGGGAGAAGGTCTTCTGGATCAAACCGCACAATCATGCGCTTTCTATTCTTTAACCGTATTAAAAGATTCACTGCTGCTGAACGGTAGAAAATTCACTTTTGAGGGGACAACATTAGTCCCTTCTTTTGAGGAATTCGGGCCTCTTTTAAATTATTCCGTAATGGAACAGGATATAAGGATAATAAAAGAAACCGGATTTAATTCGGTGCGTTTTATTAATTCTATTCCTCATCCATATTACCTCGAGCTTTGCAGGAAATATGGTGTGCTGGCATTTATTGAAATTCCGTTGAGCAATATCCCGCAGCAGCTTGCGGATAATTCTAATTTCATCCAGTCTATTGCAGGTTATTTATCGAGCTTTGTAAAAGCCTATAGAAAATATTCGGCAGTTGCTGCCATAGGAATAGGCAGCTCGTATATTCCGTCTCTGGAAGAACATATAAAATTTGCCGAAAAGCTGGGAGAAGCGGTAAAGGAGGCAGGCCGAAAACTGGTTTATGCATCTTTCTGCAGCGGCGGTTTTTCTTCCATTCCGAATATTGATTTGTATGGAATAGAAATATTAAACACCGGAATCCAGGATAAAAAGGATGAGATTAATAAAGCGCAGGAGGAGATCGGCACCGGGAGAGTTTTTATCAGTTCCGCTTCTTACCCTGTAAACCTGGAAAATTCAGACGGTTACATTAATCCTCATTCATTTGAAGCACAGGCTAAATTTTTTGAAGATCTCATTAATTATTCGGAGGAAAACCCGCTTGCAGGTTACTTTATAAATACTATGTTCGACTACAGGGGAGATTATGCCTCGCTGATTGCAGGTTATAATGAGAAAAATCTTTATCAAATAGGGATTACCGGAGAAAACAGGAAGACAGACAGGCTGAGTTATAAGGTGATTTATGCGAAGCTGCATAATCAGGAGGAAGTTACGATTCCAATCGGCAGCAAAAAAGATGATTCTCCCATGATCTTTATAGTATTTGGATTAATTCTCGCTTTGCTGATGGGTGCTCTTGTTAATTCCGGCAGAAAATTTAGGGAAGATTCATCCCGTGCCCTGCTTCGCCCTTATAATTTCTTTGCGGATGTGCGTGATCAGAGAATTATTTCGGGTTTTCATACTATTGCACTGGCCTTTATCTCTGCGGCTTCTTTTGCACTTATCACCAGCAATCTTCTCTACTACTTCAAAGAAGATATCTTTCTTGAAAAAATTCTTCTTTCATTCGGAAGCCACGGGTTAATAAAAACTATCAGCTACCTGGCATGGCACCCGACATTGGCAATCCTATGGCTTACTTTTGCTTCATTTATTTTAATGTTCCTTTTGATAATAATTGTTAAAATCGCATCGTTTTTTGTCAGAAACAGGGTTTATTTCCTTAATGTATATTATGCTGTAATCTGGTCCCTGCTTCCCGTTGTATTATTAATACCTGTCGGGATTGTCTTATACCGCCTGTTAAATGCCGGTGCCGGCAATATTTATGTTTATTTTGGCCTAGTTGTTTTCGCGTTGTGGATTTTTTACCGCCTGATGAAAGGCATTTATGTAATCTTCGATGTAAATCCGGGAAGCGTCTATTTTTATTCGATTGCATTAGTCTTGATTCTGCTCACTGTAATTCTCGTTTATTATGAATTCAGCAATTCCATTTTTTACTATCTGCAGCTTGCATTGGCAACACACAGTGCGTAGATTTTTCGGGCGGAATCATCATATGAGTAACGACTTGAGGTTTATTTGTATTTATCGAAATTAGAAATTCTTGGTTTCAAATCCTTCGCGCAAAAAACCGTTATTGTTTTTAATGAAGGGATCACGTCGATTGTGGGTCCTAACGGCTGCGGCAAGACCAATATTGTAGATGCGATCAGATGGTGCCTTGGGGAACAGAAAAGTGCTGCTCTGAGAAGCGATAAGATGGAAAATGTAATTTTCAACGGCACTTCTGAAAAAAAACCGATGGGAATGGCCGAGGTATCCTTATCAATTAAAAATACAAAAGGAATCCTCCCTACCGAGTATACCGACGTTACAATTACCAGAAGAATTTTCCGTTCGGGCGAAAGCGAGTACCTGCTCAATAAAAATATCTGCCGGCTTAAAGATATTACAAACCTTTTCATGGATACCGGTATCGGTGCAAATGCCTATTCCGTAATTGAGCTTAAAATGGTTGAAACGATCCTGAGCAGCAAAGCCGAAGAGAGAAGAACAATGTTTGAAGAGGCCGCAGGGGTAAATAAATACAAGCTGCGCAGGCGGCTTGCTATAAGAAAGCTGGATGAAGTGAAGGCCGATCTCGTAAGGGTGAGCGATATAGTAACCGAGATTGAAAAGCAAGTTAACTACCTTGAAAGACAGGCGAAAAAAGCAAACAGGTACAACAAGATTTCAACCTCCCTGCGTGAGCTTGAAATTGATTTCGCGGAAAGAGAGCTGGCTTTATTAAATGTAAAAAAAGAAGAAGCTAAGCAGAAGAAGGAAGAAAACCTCCGGAAAAAAATAGAAACCGAATCGCAGTTAAATATGCTTGAAGATCAGGCAGGCGGAATAAAGAAGGATTTAACGATCATCGAGAAGCAGCTTGAGGATCGGCGCAATGAGCTGAACCGGCTTACCGAGAGGATTTACCTTATACAGAAAAATATTTCCGTTGAGGAGGAAAGAAAAAGATTTCTTTCAGAGAATATCGATCGCTATCAGCTGGAACTCGATGAGCTCAAGCATAATCTGAGGGGATCTCAAAATGTGATTGAAGACGGAACCGCATCGCTTGAAAAGCTTAAAAGAGAGATTTCCTTTAAAGAAAACCAATTGGATTTGAAAACGGAAGAGGTAAAAGGTTTAAAAACTCTTCATGAAGAAAAAAGGAGCGGACTGAAGAATCAATCCGATTTCCTAATGATAAAGTTTAAGGAAATTGCCGGTTTGGAAAATAATGTGCTGGGAATAAAGAATTCGCTTGATGAAAAAAACAGATCAATCGGCCGGCTGAATGATAAAATTCTTTCAAGCACTAGTAACATTGCGAAGACGGTCGGCTATATTGAAGAGTTAAATAAAGAAAAGGCCGGGGCACAAAAGAAGCTGGAGGAATCGGAATCCTACTTTGTGAAGAAGCAGAAGGAAAAAGATGAATTGGAAAATGTGCTGAACCGGCTTCGGGAAAAAGAAATTGAAGAGAAAGCAGTTACCGTTGCCCTTAAGGAGAAGATTAATTTTGTGCAGGGCCTCATCGAAAATCTTGAAGGCGTCTCAAAAGGCGCCAAGGCTTTGCTCGGCAACGATGAATGGCTTTCAAAAAAACCGGGTGATCCCCGCAGCAGGCGCATACTTCTTGCTCATGCCGGCAGCACCTCCGATGATTTCCGATTTGCTGTTGAGGCATCCATCAAAAATAATCTGAATAGTATTCTTATTGAATCTCTTGAAGATCTCAGGAATGCTGTGGAATATCTGAAAAATAATGAATCCGGCAAGGCATCATTCTATTTAATCGGGGATGAGGGGTTCCGGAAAACCGGCTTCATCTCCGGGATTAGGGAGCTTAATGAAAGAAGGAAGATTAAGAAAATTAGTAAGGAAAAAGGATTTAAGGCCTGGTCTAAAGATTTGGTGAGCTGTGACGATAAATGGAGAGCTTTTTTCAACCGGAGGCTCAGAAAAACAGCTATAGTCGATTCATTTGAAACTGCATTATTCTTATACCGGAAATATCCTGATTTTAATTTTACTTCCTTAAACGGAGACTTTGCAGATTCATCCGGCGTAATTGAAGCAGGTTCGGCTCCTAAAGCGGATGATTCTCTCTTCGGCAGGAAACAATTCCTTGAAAATCTAAAATATGACTATATCCACCGTAAAGCGGAAATTGAAAAGATCAAAGAGCTGTTGGAAAATACCGAGCAAAAAATTAATAAAATTGACTTAAAAAATATTTCCGAGCAGGCAAGGCTTCTGGTAAATGATATTGCAAACATCGAAAAGCAGATCGCTCTTTTTGAATATGAAAAGAAAAAAGCTGCAGACGAAATTGAAAAAGCCAGGAAGGAAATTCAGGACCTGGCAAATGAGGCTAACCGGATCGACGATAGGCTGAATACTTATACGGCGGATTTGGAAAAGATAAAAGCGGAAAAAAATGAAGCTGACGCCGGGTTCAAGGTTATGGAAGCTGAATTCAGCGAGTACGAAAATAAACTGAATTCGGAAACGGCGGAACAGAATAAGCTTGTGGTTGAAAAGGAACGTTTGTTCAGCGAATTGAGGAATACGGAAAGCGCCGTAAAACATGCGGAGAATTCAATTGAGAGTATTAACAAGACCATATCGCGCCGGGAAAATGATATATTGTCTTCTACCGAGGAGATGAATAATATTAATAATCTTCTGTCGAAAAAAAATAGGGAGCTGAAAAATCTTGAGCTTGATAAAGAGGGTAAATTAAAAGATTTCGGTTCGGTGGAAGAAAAATACAACTCAATCAAGGAAGAGATCACCGCCATCGAGGATAAGCAGAGAAGTTTTAGGGAACAAAAAGATGAGGTTGTCGAAGAGATTCATCAATGTGAAATGAAGATCGGAGAGTATGAAATAAAAATATCGAATCTTTTCGATCATATAAAAGATTCATATTCCCTGACCCTTTCCGGTAAAACTTTTGAGGACTTGGATACCTTTGATTTTAATCGGAGAGAAGAGGAGCTGCAATCCCTTAAGCAGCAGATAAAAAGCCTCGGACCGATTAATCTCCTTGCTTATTCCGAATTCGAGGAGGAAAAGGAAAGATTTGACTTTTTATCCCGGCAAAGAAATGATTTAATAGATTCTGAAAAAGACATAATTAAAACTATCGACGAAATTAATGCAACTGCACAGCGTCAGTTCATGGAGACTTTCGAAAAGATAAGAGAAAATTTCATTAATATTTTTAGGGGTCTTTTTAATCCAGGGGATGAAGCAGATCTGCGGTTGGAAGAGTCTTCCGAAGGGTCGCCGGATCCCCTTGAAGCTAAGATAGAAATTATCGCGAAGCCTAAAGGGAAACGGCCCACCTCCATCGAGCTCTTATCGGGAGGTGAAAAAACCTTAACCGCGATTGCTCTTCTTTTTGCGATCTACCTCGTAAAGCCGAGCCCGTTCTGCATACTTGATGAAATCGATGCACCGCTTGACGATGCAAATATTGATCGTTTTACAAAAATACTGGCCGATTTCAGCAGAGACACTCAGTTTATCGTGGTTACTCATAATAAAAGAACTATGGAAGCGGCGGAGACCTTGTACGGCGTTACTATGCAGGAAGAAGGAGTATCCAAGCTGGTCAGTGTTAGATTTAATGAAGAATTAAACGCGGCGGTTAGATAAAGAAATGCATGAAGGCTTTAAAATATTTGCCGATTTCGACGGCACTATTACTACGGAAGATGTCGGGGATGCAATCTTCAGGAAGTTCGGCGATAAAATAAAAGTTGATTCAATAATTCATGATCTCCTCTGCGACCGCATGCCGGCAAAGGACTGCTGGACTGCTTTATGCGATTCGATTGACAATATAGATAAGGAAGAACTGGACAAGTATATTGATAATTTTCAAATTGATTCCGCATTTAAAATGTTTGTCGAATTCTGCAGGGAAAACCGGCACGATCTTTTTATTTTAAGCGATGGGTTCGATTACTATATACAAAAAATCTTAAAAAAAGAAGGAATTGAAGAAGTAAGCATTTACTCTAATCATCTGACCATAGACATGAATAAACTAATCCCTTCTTTTCCTTATTTTGATTCCGGGTTCCTTTCATCTGCCAATTGTAAGAGAAACCATATTATAAATAACAGCAGCGACGATGATTTTACTTTTTATATCGGGGACGGGAATTCCGATAAAGATACTGCCCAGTACTGCGATTTCATCTTTGCTAAAAACGATCTCCTTAAATTTTGCGAGAAAGAAAGAATTACCTATTTCCCTTTCCAAAATTTTTCGCAAATAACAGATAGAATGAAAGAGCTGATGTCTAGGAACAGACTGCATAAAAGATACCGAGCCGGACTTAAAAGGAAAACGGCTTACATTGCCGAATAGGAAAAATTAAAAGATGAATCTCTCTTCAACATTATTTAAATACAGAAGCTATACGCCGCTTCCTTTTTTATTAATTATGATTTTATATGAGAATGCGAATATTTGGAGCTTGATTGCCGGTTTTTTTATAGCAGTTGCGGGAGAGTTTATAAGGTTGTGGGGAGTAGGCTGGGCAGGCAGCGAAACCCGCACAACCGGCGAAGTCGGCGGATCTTTTTTAATAGTCAGCGGTCCTTTTGCTCATCTCCGGAATCCCTTGTATCTCGGTAATATTTTAATCTATACAGGCCTCGGAGTCATGTCTTTTGCTGTTTTTCCCTATCTGCAGATTGTTGGATTCCTCTTTTTTTATTTTCAATATAGAATGATTATTAAAGAAGAGGAAAGATATCTCCAAAGCAGATTCGGAACGGCTTTTGTCGATTATAAAAAAAATGTGCCGAGATTTTTTCCCAGGATTACTCCTTATAAAGCAAACTCGGTCGAACAGCCGGTTTTTAAAATCAAAGCCGGGTTAAGATCTGAAAAAAGAAGCCTTCAAGCCTTGAGCTTCGTTTCTTTGACATTGTTTTTATTATGGTTTGTTGGAAGACTTTGATGAGCATGGCTGTAATGCCCGTCTCCGAAGGAAATTATGGAAGAACTGCATAAGGTGAATCATAAGAGTGTAATGATTATTGCAGGTGAAGCTTCGGGGGATTTGCACGGAAGCTTTTTAGTAAGAGCGCTAAAGAAGCTCGATAATGAGATCGAAATCTGCGGGATCGGCGGCGATAAAATGAAAGCCCAGGGAATGGATCTTATCTACCATATAAATAAAATGGCTTTTCTCGGTTTCGCCGAGGTTCTAAAGCACTTGCCTTTTATTAGAAGAGTTCAAAAAGATCTGCTCGATTTCGTCAGGGAAAACAAAATTAAAACGGTTGTATTAATAGACTATCCCGGATTTAACCTGGATTTTGCAGAAAAAGTTAAAGCCTGCGGTGTAAAATTAATTTATTTCATTTCTCCCCAAATCTGGGCCTGGGGAGCCGGAAGAATTAAAAAAATAAAAAAGCTCATTGATAAAATGCTTGTTGTTTTTCCTTTTGAAGAAGAATTGTATAAGAAGCATGGCGTTAATGTTGAATTTGTAGGGCATCCTCTTGAGGAAAGGCTGAATGAATATAAATTTTTGGATAAAGAACAATTGATTGAGAAATTTAATTTAGATCCTAATAAGGAGATTCTGCTTTTAATGCCGGGGAGCAGGACTCATGAAGTAGAGCAGATTTTCCCGGAGATCTTAAATGCCGCCGTTAAAATTGCCCGGGAATTTAATATGCAGATTGTCGTTGTTTGTTCGGATACTATAGATGAGGAAATCTTCGCCCGGTTTTCAGATAACTTTGAGATTAAAGTCGTCAAAGGATTCGCTTACGATTTAATGAAGTATGCAAAGTTCGGGATCATAAAATCAGGCACTTCTACTTTGGAAGCCGGCATATTCAGGCTGCCCATGGTAATAGTATACAAGACTAATTACCTGACTTACTTTATCGGCAGGCAGCTTGTAAAAGTTAAAAATATAGGTCTTGTAAATATTATTGCCGGTGAAAAGATAATCCCGGAATTTGTTCAGAGCAGCATGAATGCCGAAAGCATCTATAATGAATCTGCAAAAATTCTTTCCAGCAGCACTTTATATAATACAATTAAGGAAAAGCTCGGCATAATAAGAGAACGCATTTTACGTCCGGCTGAGGAAGGTGCTTCCGAAAAAGCTGCGAGATCAATATATGCATTGATGAATGAATCGTAAGAAAATAAAACAGGACACATTAAGGTTCATTGGTCATTTTTGTCTGGTTTGGGGGCTGAATGTTCTTTGTAAAACTTTGAAGATTGTATATTCAAACAGGGATGTGCTGGATGAACTGAAAAGGCAGAATAAAAATTATATTGTTGCCTTCTGGCACGGAACCATGCTTGTCCCCTGGTATTTGCATAAAAATCAAAATACGGTTGCACTTATAAGCAAAAGCAAGGACGGAGATCTGCTGGCCAAACTCCTGAGGAAGTGGAATTACACCATTGTAAGGGGATCAAGCACTGAAGGAGGCGAAGTCGCACTTGGAATAATGGTTGATTATGCTAAAAATTTTAAATCTATTGCCGTTACTCCCGACGGTCCGAAAGGCCCGGCACACAAGCTTAAAGCAGGCGCCGTTGTCGCCTCTAAAAAAAGCGGAGTTCCGCTTATTCTGTTGGGAATCGGAATTCAGAAAAAGAAAGTACTGAAGAGCTGGGACAAGTTTGAAATACCTATGATGTTTTCTTGTGTGCATGCGGTATACTCCAATCCGATCTTTATTGAGGCCGGTTTGAGCTATGAAGAAACATCAAAAATGATCTCTCATTGTGAATTGAAATTAAATGAGCTGCAGGATAATGCTGCCAGATTTTAAAAATCTAAAATACCTGAAAAGGTTTTTCTTAAGGCTTTTACTTAAATGAAGCTTGTAAGGTTTTTATTGCTGCCGGTGCTGCCGCTGTATTCGGCAATAATATTAATCCGGAACTGGTTCTTTGACAGGAAAATTCTTAAGTCGGAAAAAATCCCTGTAAATATTATTTCGGTAGGAAATATTACGGTGGGCGGTTCGGGAAAAACCCCGCTGGTAATTTATCTCTTAAATCTTTTACGGAGGGAAGGGAAAAAGCCGGCAGTGTTAAGCCGCGGCTACAGGAGGCGTTCTAAAGGGTATCTGCTTATATCCGACGGAACTGAAATATTGGCAAATGTTACAAAAAGCGGGGATGAAATTTATCATACTGTTTCGGAATGCAAGGTACCGGGTGCTGTCTCCGAAAGCAGGGTTAAAGGAGCAAAAAAACTGATTGAAGATGCTGACATAGATGTAATCGTGCTGGATGATGCTTTCCAGCATAGATGGATTGCCAGGGATATTGATCTGGTGATATGCGAACAGCATTTCCTTTTTCAGAAAGGCTTTATGAATCATTCCCTGCTCCCGGTTGGAATTTTACGCGAACCGTTCAGATCATTATCACGGGCGAGTGCAGTGATTATAAACAGGAAGTTTTCTCCTAAAAGAGATCTGCCGGAGAAGTGTTTGAGATATTTTGAGGGGAAAAGAATATTCTCTGCATTTTATAGAGCCACAGGATTTGTGGATGTAAGAAGGAAAACCGAATATAGTCTCGGTGAATTCGAAGGACAAAAAAGCCTTGTTGTATCAGGGATTGCAAATCCCTATTCATTCATAAATATTTTAAAACAGACAAATGTAGATACCGAAAATCAATTGGTATTCAGGGATCATAAAGATTACAGCTTTGGAGATATTCAAAAAATCAGGAAGACTTTTTATTCGACCAATTCTCATTCGGTAGTAACAACGCAGAAAGATGCGGTTAAGTTTACTAAATTTTCCAAAGAGATCGACGATATTGATATTTTCTATCTTAAAATAGAATTGGCTATGGACGACATGGAAGGTTTTCACAAATTTATTGTCAATGGTTTGCAAAATGAGAAAGGGGGACAAATTAGATATAATAATTAGATCCTTATAAGATTCATAAATTACTCAGGTATTCTGTAGTAATATCAGAGTCTTTAGTAATAAAATTTTTTTCAAATAATTATTGGAGGAAACAACAAAATGCCCAAGCAAAGTAAATATG
>DATKLQ010000038.1:0-7065 GCA_035542335.1 Ignavibacteriaceae bacterium
TACCGATTCCTTCTAAATTTACTGCTGCCGAAGCATAACTAAATGTTATATCGGCTAACCACTCATTATAAGTGAATTGAATATCTACTCCTTTTATCCTCCCTAGACTGGCAGGGTTATAAAAGGCAGCCGAGGCTTCATCGGAAAGAGAAGTGCCTGCATTGCCGATGGCAGCCAGTCTGGAGCTTGGTTCTATCTTTAGGAACTGACCAATGGTGGTGCCGACTTTAGTCTGACTGTAGGTAAAAGGTATAAGGTAAAAAATTATAAGGGAGCATATCCCCCAGCCCCTTCCCGATAGGAAGAGGAGTTTCTTAAGCCTAATGAATTTATAGGGATTTGTTTTTGGTAGAATATTAAATTTCATTTTCATAAGTCACCTGCTTATTTGATGACAGCAAATTTGCCGATAAAATCGTCTACGCCGGGTGCTTCGACATGGTATATATAAAGACCCGGAGCAATTTCTAAATTGTCTTTCGATCGCAGATTCCAGGCAATATAATTTTGGAAGCCTGCATCATGATGAAGCGTTTGAACCAATTCGCCTGTAACAGTATATATTCTTACAACGGCATTTACGGGGAGACCTCTGAATTCAATTCTTCTTTCTCCTCTCCCGGTTTGTGCATACGGAGCTTGTTCGAACGAAGCCATGCCGAGGTAAGGATTCGGGACAACATAGGGCTTCGCACTATAATCCTTCACTTGCTGAGAAAGATCAATGAACGACGTATCGGTTGTAAATCTGAAAATATCAGATTTATTATAAGGAACATTTATTATAAGCTGATAAACATCTCCTTTCCGCGGAAAAACTGCATTCTCATATTTAGGTCCGTTTACGTTATCAACAGATATTGTCCAGACATTAGATCTGGGAGATGAAGAACCGGGCGGCGTAGATCCAAGAATCTCTATAAATTCGTTGTTGGCGCTGATGGTTTGATTCCCGTCTGAATCAAAGAATCTGAAATCGACAGGAAATTCCACTCCGTCCTTTGATCTCCCTATAATTTTAAATTTTACAGGAACTGCCGGAACCCCGACTCTTGCAATCGAGGTATCCAGAACCACATCATCAAAAATTATGGTATAGTCGGCAGGATAGTTAGGACGCTCGGCATTAGCGGGAATATTGGTTCTAGCTATTCGAGTTTTCAAAACCATATTTGTCTGGCCATTCGGTAAAAAGCCGGAATTCACTGTATCTGCTTGAAGATCATTTATTGTATTTATTACAGGCAGTATTCCCATTCCGACAGGTCCTCTTTTCAATCCAAGGAAGTCTGTACCTCCGAGAAAAATAGTATCATTCCTCCCGTTTGTAACATCATACATTTCATAGCTGCTGGCTTTTATTGAATCAAGCTGAGATTTAAATCTGATTTCGAAAGTATGATTTTTAGGAATGAGATCAGGATTGGGAATTTCAAAGGTTACATTTCCATATCCAAAACCCTGGGCATGTTCCAAGTTTGCATACGTTCCGGGCATATATCCGGGTGCTCTGCCGTTTGCATATACCTCAACCACATTTTTGGGAAGTATTAGCCCCCCTCTCAAAGTCTGGTTAACCGAGATAGAATTTTCAGAAGGATAAATATCCAATTCCTTTGTTCCTCTATCATAAGCGGTAACCGCATAAAAATACCTTTGCCCGTTAACAGCCGTAGTATCTTTAAAAGAATGTTTGAGTCCGGAATCATTGCCGAGAAAATATTGAACTCCTTCCACTGCGAGATCAGTATAATCGCGAATACCGTCCTCCAGATCAAAAACAGCCAGCGGCTTTCCATTCCCGAGAAGTCCTAATCCTTGAGCATCATAAATAATTTGAGGATCTAAGAAAGTTTCATCGGTGCTGCGGTAAATCTTATATCCTTCAAAGTCGTCTGTGTTTGTTATAGGATCGAATGCAAATTCGGCAGCGTTATTCCAAGTAAGATTAACAAAGCCATCTCCGGCATATGAATGTACTGTTGGAAGAGGAGGAGGTGTAGAGAACTGGTAATTGGCATTATAAATTTTTTGCACTATCTGGGTTGTTTTTCTAAGCTGGAAAAGATCAACTCCGAAAGCCAAAGCAAGGCTAAATCTTTCCGTAGTCCCGGTATTAAGATAGAACGGGCCGGATGCGAAAAAGAACCCGATATTGTAATTTGTAACACCCAGCGAATTTTCGAAAGGAGTAGGGCCGCTCCACATTTCATATAATTTTTGCGGCCACATCTTCGAATCCATATAAAAAATAATATCGTCCACCAGACCAATTCCCCCGGCACCAACTCTTATTCGATTTAATTTAAATCCGGTTAAACCTATTTGGTCGGATTCATCTATATCCGTTTTATCGAAGTTGCGTTCGCCTGCGGTAGGAATAGAATCATTTTCACCGGAATCATGAGTACCCCAAACTCCATCACCGCCGGTATCATTTATATAGATCCAATCCATATCTTCATCGCCTGTCCACCAGACCCCCTGCATATAAGCAGGTCTGTTTTCAAGAGGACCGAAATAGTTTTCAAATTTTTGGACATCATAATGTGAATTAACATATTCCCGGATTGCATCCTTGCCTACTATTTTTTCACCGGGTCCGCCGTCTCTTTTTTCATCTGTAATTCCGTCCTCATCATTGTCGTTTCCGTCAATAGAATTTCCCGGGGTTTCCAGGTAAGCGTAGCCGCAATAACCTGTAACTCCGAAATTACCATGACCATTATAATCCCAGGTATAAACGAGGTTCATACCGCCGGTAGTATCAAAATAAGCTGCATCATCATCACTCTCATAAACATGATCAAAAGGAGAAAAGCTGCTGCCCCCGACGCCGGAATCATTATATAAACCAAATATAACGTCATAGTCATAAATGGTTGTCCCTTCGTTTGCAATATCATAATGCCAGAAGATAACGTCTCTTGACTGGATATTAGCCCATTGAAATCCTCTCTGCTCAACCTTAAGCCCCATCCCGCGGCGGGTATTATCACGTGAGTCGGGAAAGAAATTCCATTTTCCGTAATAATCATCATCATAAACGCAAAAACTTTCCTGGTCGGCATTAGGTTCTTTACCGAAGTAGCCGTTCCAGCTTCCTCTCCAGCCGGGATCATCAGGGTCATTTGCCTTATCAGGCCAGCTGTTGGGCCAGGTTCTGGGATCGTAACTTACTGCGGGAGATCTGCCAATATTTATTGATGGGTCGAGCTGAAGGTACCCGGGGCGGGGGTTAAATCTTTGTTCCCTGCCGCCCCTTTTGGGATCCTTTAAAGGACTTGTCGGATTTGTTTCCTGCCTTTCACGGTATCCTGTTTCCATTATGTAAAAATCCTGCAGTTGACCGGCAACGGACTGCTTGAGCTTTGCAAGCACAAAAGGCGTTACACCATCGGTATAATTTTCCAAAGAACCTTTAGGCCATTCCATTGAATGGAAAATTGTATAATCAACATTCCCGGGATCAGGGGGATAATTACCAACCATGCCATAATTGAAAAACAATGTTCTTATCCTATTTGCATCGTGTGTTCCCTGCCTTACATAATCTTCCCCGCCGCGGTCATCTATTGGAACTACAGGATAGTATTGGGCAGGCGTTAGAGACAACGGGGAAAGAGAGAGAATCAGAAGCAAAGGCAGAAGGTATAAAGGTATAGGGTATAAGGGGTAAAGCGGGGTGGATTTCGGATTTCCCGCAATTGGCGGGACAGGCCGGATTACGGATTTCGGATTGCTTAGAATCCGGGTTTTCTCAGATTCCTCCCTCTGAAAGGATCGAGTTCCGAAATCAGAAACTAAAGTTTTCTTCCTTATTAAATTAATTAACATTTTAAAACTCTTTTTTAGGTTTAATTTTAACTGATATATCCACCGGATTTCCATTAAAGATTTCTTTCGGCGTTCTCTTAAAATCCAAAATCCAAAATCCGAAATTTATTTTTATTCCATTTACCATTTTCCCTCTTCCATTTTCCATTATTTTAGTTGCTCCTTAATGAAATACCAAATTCTATTCTGCGGGGTGCATTAAACCGGTTGGGATCAACCGGTTCACCGGGACGAAGCTTTATTGATCTTAGAGGATCACCGGTATCGGCATAAACTTCGCCGTTATCGTAATCTTGATTAAATAGATTAAATACACGCAGAAAGATACTGAAGGTTGAAAAAGCAAAATTGAAATATTTTTCCGCCCGTAAATCAACAGTAGCATAACTTGGTTTTCTTCCTGAATTCTTTTCTTGCTGGGTCAAAAAACCAACCCCTAATTCAGGTGTGTAAGGCTGACCCGAAGCGTACCTAATAATTGTGCTGACGGAAAAATCTTCGGGTATTTGATAAACAGCAGTAACATTTAAAGTATGCCTTTGATCCCAGTCGAAGGGTATATCGCGCGGGCGGGGGTCTTGTCCCCCCAATGCCCTGTCTGCTGTTTCTCTAGGATTGCTTGAATTTCCATTTGCAAACATAAGACTATAATCAACGGTGGCTCCAAAATTTCCAACAGGTCTTTGAGTCAGCGATAAAGTAATACCGGAGACAGAGCCGTAATCCACATTAGTATTTCTTGCATATTCCCCGAAGTTATAAGTTTCAATTACCTCAGTTCCTAAAAGATCTCTTATATCTTTATAGAAAAAAGTCAAATCGAGGCCGAGATTATCATTCAGCGCCTGCTTTAATCCGACTTCATATTGGACAGTAACTTCAGGCTTAAGATCCGGATTTCCCAGGTAGTCCTGCTGATAAGTATCTCCCCCGGTTAAAAATTCCAGCACTTGGTAATTTGCATTTTCATACAATGCACTGTATTGAGGCATCTGGTAAAAATGTCCATAAGAAAAATGCAATGATGATTTATCCGTTAGGGGAAATCCAAACCCGAGACGCGGAGCAAATGTATTTTTTATCTTAGCTTTTTTTAAAACCGATCCGGGTACTCCCTTAATAGTGTTAGCCGGATTTTGGAGGTTTGTAGGAATATATGCCTCAGGATCAAAATACTCGTATCTTAAACCGGCCCGTACAACCAAATCACCCAGTTCGATTCTGTCTTGAATATAGGCAGCCCCCTGCCTTGGGTAATAAGTTTCAACTTTTTTGAAACGGGGATCATTAGGATCGATTACCTTCGGCTGCAGCCTAACTATGCCTGTCAGTGAATCGGACAGTACCTGAAGCTGACCGGGAGGACCGAACTTTATTTGATTTATTTGACCATCGATTCCTGCTTCAATATAATTTTCTTTATTTGCCTGCCAGGTATAATCGAGCTTTAAATCCCCAAAATTAGTTAACTGGGAGTTCCTCCCAATATCAACGCCTTGAATAATAGCTCCGTATTCATACCAATCAATACTCTTCGGATAATCGGCTTGATAATATCTCGGATCGTAGATAGATTCATACTTGTATTCTTTGTAATCAAAATAATTATGGCGTACGCTTATTTTATAAAACATATTATCGGATAGAGTATGTGTAAAATCTATTCCGTGATTTATCGAAAAAGTTTTTTTATCCTTTAGCCCTTCGGGATCAAACCTGTAAGCAAAATCGTATATTTTACCCCATAAATAGTTTGCAATGGCAACATAACTTATAGAGATTTTATCAAGAGAGTTATTTGTTAATTTAAATTGCCCGCTCCACTCATCGTAAGGATTCATTGCAATCTTTTTCCCGTCCCCGGTTGGATATAACGTTCCATTAAAAAGGTTATTTGTATCAGTCGGCATAAATCTTCTCTCTCCCCACAAAAATCCGTTGTTATGATACCTTCTTCCGCTGACCAAAAATGTAGTATTCGGAATATAAGTTGGTCCGCTCAGTGTAAGCTGATAGTTCTGCACATCGTAGGGATGGAAATCTTTATTGTTGGGATATATTGCATTATCCAACGGCAGATAGTCTCCCCCGTAAACTTCACCAGAGAATGCAAATTTATCGGATCCGCTTTTTAAGGTTGTATTTATTATTCCAGACATTGCCTGCCCGTACTTCGCATCGAAAGTTCCGCTAACTACCGATACTTCTTCAATAATTGAACGATCCACGGAAAGACTGGCTTCATTATTAAAAGGATTATTTATGCTTACACCTTCAACCTGGAATTGAACCTCGCCGAATCTTCCTCCTCTAATATGAAATTGGTCGCCGGACTGCACAATCCCTGCCTGAAGGTTAATTATATCGGTTAAACTTTGAACGGGCAATGATTGTATTTCTTCAGAGGAAACGGTTTTAACGGAACTAGTCTGGTTGAATTCAACTATCGGTTTTTTGGCAGTAATTACCACGGTTTCCGATTCAATTGCCGCCGAGGAAAGTTTCACATCCTGGGTGGTCGTTTTGTCCGAGGTGATTTTTATATCCTTTACAACCTCGCTATTGTAGCCAATATACTGGTATCGTACAGTATATGAACCCGGCCTCAAATTTAAAATTGAATAATATCCATCGAGGTCACTTGCTGTTCCCTGGGTTGTTCCCTCAATAATTATATTTGCTCCAATTAAGGGCTCTCCGCTCGCTGCATCGGTAATACGGCCGGATAATTTCCCGGTTTGGGGAAAGACAACGGCTGAAGCTGCAAAAATTATTATCAGCAAAAAGAATTGCATGTTTAAAAAAAATCTTAAGAAACGAAGCATGCTTTTCATAAGACCACCACTTATAATTTAAAAGAGAGGTGAGACTCACTTATTAAGTGAATCTCACCAGACTATTTTATTTAAGGAGAACCATCTTCTTCACAGTGCTGTTGAGAACATCGCTCTTAGCATGGTTCTTAACTTCCAGCTGATAGAAGTAAACGCCGGATGCTAATCCACCTGCATTGAATTTAAATTCGTTGAAACCGGCAGGTACATTATTTTTTTCCATTACAGAAACTACCTGGCCGAGTAAATTATAAACGTGCAAGGTAACGTCCGCTTTTACATTAATTGAATACTTAATAGTGGTTGAGGGATTAAACGGATTAGGATAGTTATCATATAATCTTAATGAAGTGGGAATCGGGAGTTGACCGCTAACGCCGGTTGACGTATTTGC
>DATKLQ010000039.1:0-4851 GCA_035542335.1 Ignavibacteriaceae bacterium
ACACAGGTTGGGCAGTCGGCAGTGCCGGCACGATTCTAAAAACAACAAACAGCGGAAGTACATTTATTCGGGATGAGGATAAACTTATTAAACCCCAAGCTTTTTTATTAAATCAAAATTTTCCTAACCCTTTTAATCCAAGTACCAAAATAAATTATTCTGTTCCGCATACAACGTTTATTACATTGAAAATTTTTGATATTCTCGGAAGAGAAGTAGCGGCTCTCATTAATGAAGAAAAACCTGCCGGAAGCTATGAAATTGAATTTGACGGGGCTAATCTCTCAAGCGGAGTTTATTTTTACCAACTTCAAGCCGGAGATTTTGTTGAGACCAAAAAGATGGTACTTCTTCGATGAAAGGAAATTTGTCAGTCGTCTGTTGTTTGTAGTTTGTTGTAAGTGTCTTGCCCTGAAAATAGGATGACAAAACTTATTCAAAGAATGGAAGAAATGAGAAAACGAAAATATACCCGCGTGGCTCAGGAAAAAAAATGGCCTAAAAACTTATCTGCATATTAACAAATGAGAGAAAAAAGAAGCAAAAGAATAATTATTAAAATGACTGTCAACTTTTTTCAGGATGACACAAATCTACAAACAACAATTCTAATGGAAAATGGAAAACCTATCCCGCCGAAGTTCGACATTGTCGGCAGTAGACGGATGGTAAATATTTTCTACCTACAACCAACCACCTACCGCCGTACTCATCTGGTATCCGGCATCGGGTATCCCGTATCCAGTCTACTCAATTAAATAAATTTCCCTGCGCCCTTCTTCGACCAAATCCAAGTACCCCTTCATTATATTCTGCATTTCCGGCTGAGAGGTTTCACCTCTTATTTCTTTTGCAAATTTACCGAGATCATCTACTTCAGATTCAAGCACAACAGTCCAGTAAGTTGTTGCTATATCCGTCATTATTTTGAATCCTTTCATCCCCTGCTTCTCCATAATCGGTGCCGTCTGCTTGAATTTCTTTACAAGCTCTTTAGCTTTACCCGGTTTAGTACGGAAAACTTCCCTAACTAAGTACATATAACCTCCTTTTTTTTATACAAATATATAACCATAAATAAAAAAGAAATCGATAATGCCTTATAGATATGACCCTTATTACACCGGAACTTCTGGAAGATAAACTTATTCCGGAATTAATTTATTTTTGCGTCTTTGATTTAAGAAGGAATTATAATAGGGTACTGATCAGTTTAATAATTTTTCCTAAATTGAATTGATTTAAATCTGTCCAGGACTTAATATGATAAAAATTACTATTGGATTAATCGGTGATCATGATCCCCGAAAGGCAGCACACCAAGCCATACCGCTGGTTCTAAATCTTTCTGCAATAAAAACGGGGACAGAGTTAAACCCGGTATGGGTTAAAACCGATTCGATTAAAAGCGAAGAATGTTTGAAAGAATTTGAAGGGATATGGTGTGTGCCGGGAAGCCCTTACAATAACATGGAAGGCGCTCTACTAGGGATTAAGTACGCAAGAGAAAATAGAATTCCTTTCCTCGGAACCTGCGGCGGCTTTCAGCATGCAGTTATTGAGTATTTTAGAAATGTATTTCAGATGAAAGAAGCCGGGCATACTGAAATTGATCCGGCCGCAAAATATCCTATAATTGCCCAGCTTTCATGCTCGCTGCTTGAGAAAAACGGAACAATTTATTTTAAGGAGGGAGCACTCGTTTCAAAAATTTACAGGACAGATTCTGCAGAAGAAAAATATCACTGCAGCTATGGATTCAATCCGGCTTATATAAACCTTCTGAGGAAAAGTAATCTTAAAATTTCCGGTAAAGATAAGGAAGGAGACATAAGAGTACTCGAGCTTCAGAATCATCCTTTTTTTGTTTTAACCCTATTCCAGCCTGAAAGGGCAGGGTTAAGAGGTGAGGAACATCCGCTGATTACCGCCTTTGTGTCAGCCGCTATAAACTTTAACAAAAATTACAAATTCCAAACGGCAAATTCCAAATAATTCTAATTTCGGATTTCGAATTTCTGATTTCCCGCCTCTGAGCGAATTTCGGAATCAATGAAGAGGAAAGAATAATTATGTTAATATTAAAGCGTTAATCCTAGCGTTTTAATAAGAATTTTAGATCAAATTATTTTAATTAGCTTACAATTTAAAATTACAATTTTAGATTTAACTGTGAACAAACCTTTGTAATTCGAGATCTTCCCAAATCCGCAATCCCGCAATTCGAAATACTAATTTAACTATCTTTGATAGTGGAAAACCTAATATTTATAATCAACCTAGTTGCTCCGGTATTTATCATTGTAGCACTTGGATTTATACTAAAGACAATCGGTTTGATTAATGAAAACTTCGTTAATCTTTCCTCCAAAATTGTTTTTACGGTTTCGCTTCCCGCCTTGATTTTCGTAGAGATTTATTCAATTGATTTAAAAAAAATTTTTGATCTGGAGCTGATTGTATTTGTATACGCCGGAACATTGCTATCATTTTTTCTCTCCTGGGCCGCAGCACTGCCGTTTATACCCCCGGGGAAAGATAGAGGTGTTTTTATCCAAGGCAGTTTCAGGGGGAATTTTGCGATAGTCGGCCTGGCACTAATTGCTAATGTACTGGGGGCTGCCCATCTAGGAAAAGCATCGCTTCTGGTAGCAGCAGTCATCCCTCTTTATAATGTGCTTTCGGTAATTGTCTTAACTACATCCCTAAGATCGGAAAAGCATGTAAACTTCAGGAGCACTTTTTTCGAAATATTAAAGAATCCCCTAATTTTAGCAGTAGTAGCAGCCGTTGTATTTTCAGTATTTAAAATCCCTGTTCCTCACCCGGCTCTAAAAACAATTGAATATTTATCCGCGCTCAGCCTTCCGCTTGCATTAATCGGTATAGGAGGATTTATGAGCTTTTCAGGATTAAAAAAGGATTCGGCAATAGTAGTTTACTCTACATTTATTAAGCTTGTTCTGATTCCATTACTTGCTGTTTACATTGCATATTTTTATGGTTTCCGTGGAGAAAATCTCGGAATAATCTTTATTTTGTTTGCCTGTCCCACCGCAGTTGCAAGCTTTATTATGGCCGAGGCAATGGGTTTAAACGGGAAGCTGGCCGGAAATATTTTGCTTTTAACCACATTCGGCTCTGTATTAACAATCACTTTGGGCCTCTTTATACTTAAGGAGTTCGGCTTGATCTAAATTTCAGGGAAATAAGCCGCTAATTCGCTAATGAATATTAGCGCATTCGCGGCTAAAAAGTAACTTAACCACTAAAAAATAACTTATTAGGGGGACTACATGAGTAATTTAATCTATAAAGAAGAAAGCTATCAGATTATCGGCAAATGTTTTGAAGTTCACAACAATCTTGGTCCTGGATTTCTTGAAATTGTCTATAAAGATGCACTTGAATATGAATTTATGAAAGCTGATATACCGTATGAAAGAGAAAAAGAATACATCGTTAACTATAAAAATATCATCCTGCCTCATAAATTTTTTGCTGACTTTGTGGTATTGGATAAGGTTATTTTAGAAGTAAAAGCTGTCGCCGGGATATCAGAAGATTTTATAGCACTTGCAATAAATTATTTAAAAGTTTCAAAAAATAAACTAGCGCTGATTGTAAATTTTGGAGAACTTAAACTAAATTCAAAGCGGATCGTACTGGATGAAAAATGGAAAGAATGGGAAAAAATAAGCCGCTAATTCGCTAATGAATATTAGCGCATTCGCGGCTAAAAAAATAACTTGGCGGCAAATAAATGAAATATAATGTGGTTATGCATATTACGTCACTAATTCGAAAACTTTAATAGTCCTCATAATTTCTCATGATTTTTATCTTTAATTTAAAACCATTATTTATCCAGCATCCATTTCATCTTTAGGCAGAAAAACATTACCCTTACAAGTAAATAGGAGAATGAAAATGAAGATCTTAAAAACTTATCTGCCGATTTTATTAAGCTTTTCTTTTTTCTTTATCGACTGCAGCACCGTTCCCATTACCGGCAGAAAGCAGCTGAATTTAATTCCAACCAGCGAAGTGCTCTCAATGAGCTTCCAACAGTATGATCAATTTCTTAAAGAGAATAAAATAAGCAGCGATGTCCAGCAGACTGCATTGGTAAGGAATGTCGGAGGAAGAATAGCAAAGGCAGTTGAGGAATTTCTGAGGGAACATGATATGGCAGACGAAATAAAAAATTATAAATGGGAATTCAATTTAGTTGAAAGCAAGGAGGTTAATGCCTGGTGCATGCCCGGCGGCAAAGTGGTTGTCTATACGGGTATTCTGCCTCTTACACAGGATGAAAACGGCTTAGCCGTAGTATTGGGGCACGAGATTTCACATGCCGTCGCCGGGCATGGAAATGAAAGAATGAGCCAGGCCTTAATTGCTCAATTGGGGGGAGTAGCCCTTGCGGTAGCCGTGAAAGACAAACCTGCGCAAACTCAGCAGCTTTGGATGGCTGCATACGGAGTTGGAGCAACGGTCGGTGTCCTTCTCCCTTTCAGCAGAACCCAGGAAAGCGAGGCAGATCACCTCGGATTAATTTTTATGGCAATGGCATCTTATGATCCTCACGGGGCAATCGGCTTTTGGCAGAGAATGGTAGCTAAGTCTGGCGGCAATGCCCCGCCGGAATTCTTAAGTGATCACCCGGCAGATGAGACAAGAATAAAGAATATTGAAAAGGAAATACCGGAGGCAATGCAATATTATAAGAAATGAAACAGCGGATTTAAGAATCTTCTATTAAATAATTTTAATTGGCTTATTTTGAATAATTTATTTCCGGAATATAAACCGGAAGAAAAAAAATTTTTACTTCTGACGGCTTCTGTT
>DATKLQ010000040.1:0-14643 GCA_035542335.1 Ignavibacteriaceae bacterium
AAATAATTAAAAAATTATATATTTTACCTTTTGGATTAAATAGTGGCGATTCTATTCTAAAGTTCTTTGGAAGTCTGGAAACCTAAAGTTCCTTGGAAGCCTGGAAATAGGTAAAAACTAAAATGATTGAATGAATGTATGAAAATGTAAAAATAAAATCTTACAAAAATATATTTAAAGATATAAAAAAATTATTGCTAAAGATAATTAAATTATCAAGATGCCCTTAAATCAATTCTCAATTTCCTCTTATCCCTTATCAATTCTCTTCTTGATAAGATCATTTTACTTGCTTTTTAATTGATAAGATATTATAATAATAGTGAACGTTTGTTCACTATTATTATTTCCTTATGAACAGCAATTTAATTGATCTGAAGAATTTTTCTCTTCCCTCGCCTAAGGGAAGCAGCGGGAATGGAAATGTTTTTCATATTTATCCCTCAATCCAGCGCAACACCGGATCTATTCCTTTTGATATTTATGATTATAATATGCTCTTCAACGACGAGCTTGTAAAAAAAATCATACGTGAAGGAAAAACAATCGGGTGCTTCTATATAGAATCTCCCGCAATGCGCTCGCTTCTGAAAAAACTTGGGGTTGATAATTTTGAAATGCTGACCGCCGCAAGCTCCGTTATCCGCCCCGGCGTTGCGGAAAGCGGGATGATGCAGGAATTTATTCTGCGGCATCATGACCCGAGCAAGAGGAAATATTTAGTTCCACAGATGGAAGAGATCTTAGGGGAAACATACGGGGTAATGGTTTACCAGGAAGACGTTATCAAAGTTGTCCATCATATAGCGGGGTTGTCTTTGGAGGAAGCCGACCTGCTGCGCCGCGCCATGTCCGGCAAAATGCGCTCCCATACTGCAATGAAAACATTAACGGAAAAATTTTTCGGCTCATGCATGGAACGGGGGCTCTCTGCAGATGTTTCCAAGGAGCTCTGGAGGCAGGTGGAAAGTTTTGCGGGCTACTCCTTCTGCAAAGCTCACAGCGCTTCTTTCGCACTTCTTTCTTACCAGGTGGCTTTCCTGAAGGCATATTACCCTGCCGAATTCATGGCTTCTGTTTTATCCAACCAAGGGGGCTTTTATTCTCCTGCGGTCTATATCCAGGAGACAAAGCGGCTGGGGATAAAGATAAAACTTCCTTCCCTAAACCGGAGCATGTTTGAATATACCGGTAAAGGTAATACCCTTCAGATCGGCTTTATGGCGATAAAAAATTTCTCACGTGCATCCGCTGAGGTAATCATTGAAGAACGGAAAAAATACGGCCTCTTTGTCTCCTTAGCCGATTTTCTCGTCAGGACCAGAACCGGATACGAAGAAACAATTTTACTGATAAAGTGCGGTGCAATGGACTGCTTTAAAGAAACCCGTCCCACCCTGCTCCGCCTGCTCGATATTTATTTCCATAAGCTTAAGCTGCTGAATGAAAGCTACACCGACTTATTCATCAATGAATCCTTTGATTTAATAGAGCAGGTAAAAACGGCCGAGGATTATTCAATAGAAGAAAAATGTTTGGCGGAATATGAAAGCTTCGATTACATGGTAACCAGGCACCCGCTTGAGTTTTATGCCGGCTCAATAACGCCGAGCATTATTAATGCCGCAGATTTGCTCAAGCATCACGGCAGGAGAGTAAAAATGATCGGCTGGTATATGACCTCGAAAAGAATAAGCACGAAGAAGGGAGACGTGATGAAGTTTTTATCACTTGAAGATTTAACCGGGACATTTGAAGCGGTCATTTTCCCGAACGTTTATATGCGGGTTGCCGAAAAAACTCTATCGATGGGACCATATATAATTGAAGGAAAAGCCGACCGGGATAATGTAATTGTGGATAAACTGGAGCTGCTGGCGGACAATACTATTAAGGCAGAATTTAAACAAGACAGTGCCGAGTATATATATAAACCGAATGACGAAGGATTAACGGAAGAAGACTTTCACCTGGCTCAGTCAATTGATATGGAAAAATTGAGAAGGGCTTATGTGGCATGATCCCGTTTGAATATCCGGGTTATGTCCCGCTCCATGTCCATTCCACCTATTCCCTGCTCGAAGGAGTAATTACAATTGAGCAGATTATAGAGAAGGCTCTTTCTTATAATATGGATTCGATCGCTCTAACCGATACTAATGGGATGCACGGCTTAATTCATTTTTATAAGACTGCTGTGGAAAAAGGAATCAAACCGATATTAGGCGCTTATATCGATGAGCCGGAGGAAGAAGGAGCCGGCAAGACCTACGCGGTTTTCCTGGCAAAAAACCTCGAAGGATATTCCGACATATGCAGGATAATTACTTCAAGGAAACTGAAGGGAGATATGCCCGGCGGCACCGGACAGGAAAGTTTCTCACTCTTCCGCCTGCTTCATGAATACTTCCCCAATTTATTTATCTTCTCAAGCTCCGCTGCCCTGCTTGAGAGCATACCGCTCTATGATAATATCTTTGCCGAATTAATTATAACCGGAGAGCATAGAAAAGATTCTCTTCTTTTGTATGAGCTTATCAGGAAAAGAAATTTGAAATATATAATTTCCAACCCGGTTTATTTTTCTTCCCCCGGCGATTTCATGCTTCATAAAGTTGTAAGCGCAGTAAAAAACAGGGCAACCTTCGAAAACATTAAGGAAGAGCTTCTTGTCGATAAAGAATTTTATTTTAAAGATCCGGATTCATTCTCTTCACTTTATAAAAAACTTCCGGAAGGATTTACGAACATCAGGTATATAATAGATAACTGCAATGTTGATTTGGGAGTAGGAGAATATAAATTCCCGGAATTTCCTGGACTCAAAGGGGAAGACTCTTTTTCTTATCTTTGGAGAATTTCTTACAGCGGACTTAAGACCAGATATGAAAATATCACAGAGAAAATCTTCCCCTCTTCCGGAATTAAAACCAAAGCGGTATCTCCTGAAGAGAGGCTGGAAGAAGAACTAAGGGTAATAGATGATATGCATCTTTCCGATTACTTTTTAGTCGTGTGGGGCATCCTTAAAGAGGCAAAGAGAAGAGGAATGATGACAATCGGAAGAGGCTCTGCGGCAAACAGTATTGTATCCTACTGCCTGGGAATTACCGAAATCGATCCGATTAAATACAACCTTTACTTTGAGCGTTTTTTAAATAAAAGCCGCTCCTCCCCTCCCGATATCGATCTTGATTTCTCATGGAAGGAAAGAGATGAAATAGTTAAATACGTTTTTGAGAAATACGGCTATGAGCATACGGCATTTATTTCCACTCATGTAACATTCAGGGCCCGTTCCGCATTCAGGGAGACTGCAAAGGTATTCGGCTTTTCGGATGCAGAGATTTCAAAGATGAGCAAATTTATCCCGTGGACCGATGCCCGGAATCTCCCCGGCATCGCAGAATTGTTTCCCGAATCGAGGTCGCTTCAGTTCAATAAAGAGCCCTGGAAAACTATAGTAAATATTGCAGCACAATTAGTAAATTTTCCGAGGCATTTAAGCATCCATCCCGGCGGGATTGTAATAGCCCCGAAACCTATTACAAACTATACCGCCCTGGAGTTTGCCCAAAATAAAGGAGTAGGACTTATTATAACCCAGCCCGATATGCACGGGATAGAAGATATCGGTCTGGTAAAGATTGATCTGCTGAGTCAGCGATCCCTGGGAGTTTTGAGAGATACAATAAAGCTGCTGGAAAGCAACGGAAGAAAGAGCATGAATGCATGAATGCATGGATGCATGATCGCCTTATTTGCAGGGATGCAGCACAATAGATATGACAGATTTCAAAAATCTGTCATATCCAACAGGAGTACATAATGCCAAAAATTTACATCGGTACTGCCGGCTGGTCTTACCAGGATTGGATCGGCTCTTTTTATCCTAAAAAACAATCAGGCGAGTTTGATTGGCTTCAATTTTATTCGCATTACTTTAACTGCGTTGAAGTCAATACTACTTATTATGCATATACATCGGATAAAGTTGTAAATGCCTGGATCAGGAAAACTTCGGATGCGGGGGATTTTACCTTTACAATCAAGCTTCACCAGGATTTTACTCATGTAAAAAAATATGATAAGCAAAAGATTAATGCCGTTAAATATATCCTGGATATGCTGCGCAAAGCAGAACGTTTGGGCGGGCTTCTTATCCAGTTTCCGTATTCATTCTCCTTCAATGATCCGAATATTAATTATGTAAAAGAGCTCAGGGAGATATTTCAAAATTACGACTGCTTTATTGAAGTGAGGCATAAATCATGGAACAATAAAGATTCGTTTGAGCTGTTTGAGGATCTCGATCTTGTTTACACAACGGTTGACCAGCCGCAGATCGGCGAATCGCTTCCCTTTAACCCGGCGGAAACAAAAGGTAAGGCTTATGTACGGCTGCATGGCAGAAATGCAGAAGCATGGAAACAATCGATAAACAATTTTGGGGAAAAGCAGACTTATGAAGAGCAGAGCAGCCGGTACAATTATTTATATTCTCACAGCGAACTGATTGAGATCGAACAATTAATTAAACCGCTGTTCAAATCTCTAAAAAAGATTTTTATAATCTTTAATAATCATCCGAGAGGAAATGCAGTTGCAAATGCATTTCAGCTCATTAACCTTCTTGAAAAAAGGAGAGTTGAAATGCCGAAGACAACGTTAGCTGTGTATCCACAGCTGAGCGAGATAAGCCTGTGCTGAACTAAGATCGAAGATTGGAGCAGTGGAGTATTGGAGTGATGGAGTAGTTGGAATGGAATATTGGAAGAATGGAATATTGGAAAAATGAATTCTTGAATGATCGAATATAAATTATTTGTACGAACAGAATTCTCTGCGATCTTTGCAGATCTTCTGCGTTCTTTGTGCGAACTTATTTTTAACGCAATGTTCGCAGAGACTTTATTGCTTTTATTTAAATGAGGAATAATTTTTTATTTATTTCTTCTTTTAGAAGCTTAAACCTGTTTGAAAGATAGAATTTTCTTTCTTTAGGATCTAGAATGGAACCGAGAACTACTTTAAAATCTTTCTCCTTGAAACTATTTATTATGCCTGACATTTCTTCAAGTGCCTCTTTTTTATCAGGGAGTTCAATTCCTCTTAAAAGAAGAAATTCAATGTCAAAACAATCTCTTATGATTTTACGGGAAAGCAGGGCTTCAATTTTATTTTTCATCATTTGTTCAAGAGTCAATCCTTTGACCATTACTTGTTTCGTTGAAAATTTTGAAAAAGCAATTTTCCTTTCCCACTTAAAATTTGTCTGGTCTTTTCTTACTTCTATCTTTAAGTTTCTATTAAGATTCGGAGCCTGGAATTCAAATAATAAAGTATTCTTTTTATTAAATGAATCTGCAATTTTAAAATCAGCCGAAAGCATCTCTTTTATTTTTTGGAAAAGTGATTTTAAATCGGAAGCATCTGTCCAGAAATCAAGATCGGTCGAATACCTATTTAAGTTATGGCATAGCCTTAACATAGTTCCGCCGCCGAAAAAAAGAGAGTCGAGCGCTTTTATGCTGTTTAGTTTATCAAGAGTTTCTATTTCGAGGATCTCTAAATCTTGTAGCTCGCGCATAACTTTTCCCAGGCTGATTTTGTTCTTTGATTAGTCTGTTCGAGAAATTTTCGGACATTCTCTTTATTTATTTTCCTGAAATCTAGGGCATCGAAATCGCAGCGGTATCTTCCCATGGAGAAAAGATAAACAATATCCGCTAATGCTTTATCCGGAAGAGCAATAAAAAAATTATCTTTTGCACCGCCGGTTGTCTGCCGGAGCCCAAAACCTTCATAAAGTTCTTTTTTAATAATTGAATAGGTAAAGGTGATATCTTTTATCGTTATGCTTTTAGATTTTTTTAACGCTATCGATTCCACGAAACTTCTTTGCTGCTGCGTAGTTATATTATAGAAGCCCAGTGCTGTAATTAAAGAAATATAAGAAGGCGTCTGAATGAAATTTGCGATTTTAAATAAGTCTGCTTCACCAAGTGCATCAAATTTGCCGGAAAGAATGTACAAATTTTTTTTTAGGCGGATAAGATATTTTTTCTTCACATATCTTGCAGCAGAAACTTTTGCCGATTCTTTGTTTATAGAAAGGATTCCGGCAATATCATTGACGCTCAGGAATAATTTATTGCTTTTATTAAGCTCAAAAGCTTTCATTCTTATAAATATAGATAATTAACACTTTTGTTAATTTAGTATCTTTATTAAAAAATAGCAACTTTTCCGCTATGCGTACAATCTTCCACCTGGATATGGATACATTCTTTGTTTCGGTTGAAAGGATCATAAATCCGAAGCTGAAGAACAAGCCGGTCATTGTAGGCGGCGATCCGCACGGGCGGGGGGTTGTTGCTGCATGCTCATACGAAGCAAGAAAGTTCGGGCTCCATTCCGCAATGCCGATCAGAACGGCTTTTAAACTTTGTCCGCAGGGAATTTATCTTCACGGACATTATGATGAATATGTCCGATACTCAAAAGCGGTGAAGAACCTCTTATGCAAATATGCTCCGGTTCTGGAGCAGGCTTCCATAGATGAATTCTATATCGATTTTACCGGGTGTGAGCATATATTCGGACCATATCCGCTCCTTGGTTCAAAGATTCAAAAGGAAATTAATAACGATTTGTCACTCCCCTGCTCAATCGGTGTTGCAAGCAATAAGACTCTTGCAAAGATTGCATCGGATTTCGGCAAGCCGAACGGGATTACTTATGTCCCTCCCGGCGAAGAAAAAAAATTTCTCGCGCCTTTAAAGGTTCAGGTCATTCCCGGAGTTGGAAAAGTAACTTTAAAGAGCCTGAATGAAAGGGGAATCTATTACATAAAAGGAATTACCGAACTGCCGCAGGATTATTTCACCACGGCATTCGGAAAGTACGGAACAGACTTATGGGAGAAAGCAAACGGACGGGGGACGGAATATTTATCGGTGGAAAGAGAACAGAAAAGCATTTCGCACGAAACTACTTTCCTGAACGATGTCCTTTCAATGAAGAAGATTGAAGAAACACTTTTTGATCTTGCGGCAAAGCTGTCCCAATCTTTAAAGGAAAAGAAATGGATTGCCTCTACAATTACTTTCAAGTTGCGCTATTCAGATTTTAAAACCCTTACTAAAGCAAGAACAATAAAGCATACAGACGATCCTGCAGTTATTTACAATACAATTAAGGATTTGTTTGAAAAATCCTATACAAGAAGAGTAGCAATCAGATTAGTAGGCATCAGGCTGACAAATTTTCTCACAAGCTCCGAACAACAATTCCTCTTTGAAGATACATTTACAAAAAGGGCAAGGGCAATAGATGCAATAAATAAGATCCGTTACAAATACGGCTACTCTTCAATTCAATTCGGAACTTTCTAAAATTTTGTAGCATTTTTCCCGTAATTTTCCAAAATTTCCTTCCTGAATTTCTAATATTATAAAGGAATATAATTGATATATCTAATCCTGCTAATCCTGCTAATCCTGGTCTGGTTTGCTTTCAGCTACAACCGGTTTGTTAAACAGAAGAACATGATCAGTGAAGCATGGAGCGGAATCGATGTCCAGCTGAAAAGAAGGCACGATTTAATTCCGAATCTGGTTGATTCCGTAAAAGGCTATACAAATTATGAAAGAGAATTATTTGAAAGGATAACGGATTTAAGAGTGAAGACAATGCAGGCGGCATCTCCCGGTGAAAAGTCTCGGGCCGAATCCGGATTATCAGGAGAATTGAAAAATCTTTTTGCCGTAGCCGAAAATTACCCTGATTTAAAAGCCAGCCAGAATTTTCTTAATCTTCAAAATCAACTGGCAGAAACAGAGGATCAAATACAATTCGCCAGGAGGTATTACAACGGGGCAGTGAGAGATTATAACATAAGAGTGGAATCTTTCCCCAGCATAATCATTGCTTCCATATTTAATTATAAAAAGGAAGAATTCTTCGAGATCACCCTCACTTCCGAAAAAGAACCAAGCAAGGTAAATTTTTAAATAAAATGGAAAAACAACTTCTCAAACTTTTTTTGCTCTTCCTTATTTTTTCCAGTACCTCATTTCCACAGGACGAACGTGAAACGATCCTGTACTACTACAGCGATATAAAGATTAATAAAGATGCCTCAATGACTGTAACCGAGACAATAAAGGTGAAAGCAATGGGGATACAAATAAAACACGGTATTTACAGGGATTTTCCGACAAAATACAAAGATAAGCTCGGGAATAATATCATTGTAGATATGAAAATTCTTGAAATAAAAAGAAACGGATTTACCGAAGACTATCATACCGAAAAAATTTCTAACGGAATTAGAATCTATATAGGGAATAAAGATATCTACTTAAACCCCGGCATTTATACTTATACTATAAGTTATGAAACCAACCGTCAGCTTGGATTCTTCAAAGATCATGATGAATTATATTGGAATGTAACCGGGAATGGCTGGGATTTCCAGATTGATGAAGCGGCTGCGATTATAACTCTACCGGAACATACCGCGTTAAGTGAACTAAAAAGCTATGGATTTACCGGCCCTTCCGGTTCGACCGAAAGAAATCTTAAAACTCAGTTTTTAGCTCCAGGTAGAGTGGGATATAAAACAACTCATCCTCTTTTGGAAAGAGAAGGATTAACAGTGATCCTGGAATTTCCGAAAGGAATTGTCATCGAACCTTCGGATACCGAAAAGCTCAAATATTTTTTAAATGATAATATCGGGGGAATTGCAGGGACCTTAGGTTTAGCCGCTCTTTTGATTTATTATTTGCTTGCCTGGTGGAGAGTAGGCAAAGATCCCGCAAAAGATATTATTATACCTTTATACACTCCGCCCGACAATTTGTCCCCTGCCTCAATAAGGTTTATTACTAGAATGGGATTCGATAATAAAACTTTTGCGGCGGCTGTAATCAATATGGCGGTAAAAGGATATCTTACCATTAAAGAAAAAGAGGATAAATTCATTCTGATGAAAAAGATGGATGATACTTCAATTTTAAGTAATGATGAAAAAAAGATTGCCGAAAAATTAATTTTTACTAAAGGAGGCAATTCGGATTATCAAATAAAACAAGCTTTGGCTGGACTAAAAAAATTTTCAGCAGGAGGAAATTTTTTTACCAGAAAAGTCTCTTCAATCCTTGAGTCCGCCATTGAATCAAAAATTGAAGCTGAACCGGAAATGGAGGGAAAAGAGAATTGCCTTGAGATGGATAATAAAAATCATTCGGTATTCCGGGAAGCAATAGATGCTTTAAGAAAGCAATTAAAAAATTCTTATGAAAAAACTTACTTCCTGACAAACAGAAAATATTTTGGATTTGGCGTGTTAATCTCCTTTGTATTCATCATTATCTCTTTTCTTTTCAGTGAAGTTGAAAGCATTTTTATTTTAATTTGGCTCCTAGGATGGACCACCGGGGTCATTTTTCTGGCTATCATGGTGGTTAAATCCTGGCAGAATGTATTGGCAGGTAAAAGAGTAAAATTCACTTTAATTGGAAGCGCCGTTTTCATTACATTATTCGCTATCCCCTTTGTTCTCGGGGAGTTTGCAGGATTTTATTTTTTATATACAGCTACTTCGCCATTTATGGTATTCAATATCGGTGCAATAGGTCTGACAAACCTGCTTTTTTATAATCTATTGAAAGCTCCCACTTTATTGGGAAGGAAGATTCTGGACAAAATAGAAGGATTTAAGAGGTACTTGTCAACCGCAGAAAAGGATAGGCTTAATTATATTGCTCCAGCCGAAGAATCACCCGAAACCTTCGAAAAATATCTGCCGTATACATTAGCCCTGAATGTAGAACAGGAATGGGCAGAAAAATTTTCAGGGACAATTGAAAAGGCAGCGGCCGAAAAAGGCTACTCCCCTTCCTGGTATTCAGGGAGCAGCTGGTCGGCTTTATCCGCAGGCAGCTTTGTCTCATCGTTCGGCAGCTCATTCTCAAGCGCAGTTTCCTCATCTTCTACCGCCCCCGGATCAAGTTCGGGCAGCGGGGGTTCATCCGGAGGAGGAGGAGGTGGTGGTGGTGGTGGTGGATGGTGAGTTAAGCTTAAGGCTTAGGTTTAGGCTTAGGCTGAGGCTAAGGCTAAGGATCGTAAAGGAAGGAGGTTATTTCATTTACATTCAATTGATTTTATTAATGCATTTAATTCTTTTATTATTTCATCAGATAATGATAATGCATCATCGAGAATTTTTTCTTTCTTAATAAAACCAAGTTTGAAGCTTAGAATAGATTGACTCATTAATTCATAGCTGCTTCCCCTTGATATTTTATAAAATCTCGTTTTATCTTTTTTTTCATATCTCCCAAAGCCTTCGGCTATATTATGAATTATTGAATTGACTGCTCTTTTCATATCGCTTATCAATCCAAATTTTTCATCATCAGGAAATTCTTTGGTTATTTCATAAATCAACACGCCTAAATCAAATGACTTTTGCCAGACAGGCATATTCGTAAAATCCGGATAAATAATCATATTTCCCCTTTCTAATAAAATATAATTAAAAACTTTCCTGGATCTTCTTTCTCCTCAGCCTCAGCCTTAACCTTAACTCAAATTCCTATCCTAATATGATTCGAATAAATCCATGCTTTATTATTCAGGTATACCTCTACTCTATAAGCTCCTTTACTTGAAACAATAAATTCGGCTTCATGATTCTCTACAGAATCTATCTGTCTGCCGTTCCGTATTAATCTTATTTCTCCTTTAACTGAGGGAACCAAGACTGTTAATTTGGTTTTGTCATGTTTTTCAATAGAATCTCCCATATTAAAAATCTTCCTGCCTTCCTGGGCAAAAAACCTGAATCCTTTCGATTCCGCATGATAATCGTTCGCAATAAAACATGATCCCGTTTCAAAAGAGCTATAGATAATCTTTTTGGCTTTTTCCAAAGCATCCGAACTTCTTCCTTTTTTTATTTCTTCCTGGGAGAGAATATGAGTCCGGATGGATTTAAATAATACTTTATAGGGAAAAATTTCCACTTCCAAAAAACCAAGAAAGTTGTACTTATGGGCGTGAGCGTCAACTCCGCCGATACCTACTACCCTTCTCTTTAGATTTAGTTTATCCCAAATATCGATAGTTTTTTTATTAGGGGCGGAAATCGTTTTTAAGGGATGAAGAAAAGATTGATATTTATTCTGTTCATTAAGGTTCTCCATCCATTCGGACATATGATTCCATATTTCAATTCCGGTAAAATCCTCAACGTCCCAATTTATCCAGGGATAAGGAGGATGTTCTTTCATGTGGGTACGTTTTTCATGAGGGTGGGCAATAAAGCCGATACCGCCGTCTTCATTGACCTTTTTCACATATTCTTTAGCAGAAAGCCTGGTTGAGTAAGCTTCTTTAATACCAAAAGCCAGGTAATGGTTCTTATTTTGACGATCATTTATTTCACATCCGACCAAAAGAAGAGTATTATTATACCATCCTTCATATCCTTCTTTTAATGCACGCAGAGTATTATGGTCGGTTAATATTACATAATCCAACCCTGCTTCCGCCGCAAACTTGGCAATATCTTTAACCTCCCCGGAACCATCCGAGTAGGTTGAATGCATATGTAATGCTCCGACGTATTCAAACATTCCTAATCTTTATTATTTATGAGAATAAAAAATATTTACAAAATCAGTAAAGGACAAACTAATAAAAATTGCAGCAGGATTTAAAAAAAAGTAAATCCATCTTACAAAACACCTAAAAGCGGAGCCGGAACTAAACTTGGGGAAGTCCGGTTAGATAACGAAGCCTGTTTAGCCTACTTTACCACAGACAGACTGCGTCTGTTCTACAATTTATGTGTGCCATACGGAATTCACCCGCCGCGATAGGGCCGGTAACTGAATATCTCCGACAATTTCTTTTCCGTTTATATATAATTCAAGTGCTAAGAGATTATTGAGGAATTGCAATATACCTTTATTTAACGCACAAAATAAAAAATCAAAAATGTCCAATTTTTTATCATTTTTTTTCAATTTTTATCTAAAAATCAATCAATTAATATAAAATATTTAAAAAATTATGATTTTCATTTTCTTGACTTTCAGGCCTCGTATCTCTATTTTTTTGACCTATTTTTATTCACCTATAGTTGCGGGTCTATGCCGGACACATCGGATTTTCGTAATGGATTAATAATAAAATTTAAAAATGATCTATATTCAATTGTAGATTTTCTTCATGTAAAGCCTGGTAAAGGGGGAGCATTCGTCAGGACAACCTTAAAAAACCTAAAATCCGGACGAGTGCTGGAAAATACCTTCAGAGCCGGAGAAAGTATTGATATAGTTCGTGTGGAGAGAAAAAAGTACCAATATTTATATAGGGAGGGAGATTTTCTCGTCTGTATGGATACCGGGAATTACGAACAAATAAACATTCCTATCAAGCTTTTCGGGAAAGGCGTCAATTTCATTAAAGAAAGCTCTGAAATAGAGATTCTTTTAAACGGGGATGAAATTATAAATGTTGAAATTCCCATTTTTATTAATTTAACAGTTATCGATACCGAACCCGGATATAAGGGAGATACAGCATCTAATGCCAGTAAACCTGCAAAATTAGAAACGGGTACCTCGATCAATGTTCCCTTATTTATTAATAAAAATGAGATGATAAGGGTGGATACTCGAACCGGGGAATATGTAGAGAGAGTTAAATCATAAGTTTAAGGAAAAAAAATGGATCTAAACCTCATTAAAAAGCTGGTAAAAATTTTAGATACCAGTGGCGTTACGGATATCGAAATAGAGGAGAATGGATTCCGTGTAAAAATCGCAAAAAAAATCCGAGCAGCTCAGGAAACAGGGTATCCACAAATACTGACAAATACAGTAATCCCTGAACCGTCTGCAGCTCAAACCACCCCGGAACCGGCACAAAGCGAAAAGGAGAAGCAGCCGAATAATCTTCATGAAATTAAATCCCCGATAGTGGGTACATTTTACCGTGCCCCTGCTCCGGATGCCGACCCTTATGTGCAAGTGGGAGACTACGTTACTACCGGAACCGTACTTTGTATTGTAGAAGCAATGAAACTAATGAACGAGATTGAGACTGATATTACTGGAAAGATTCTTAAAATATTAGTTGAGAATGGAAGACCGGTAGAATACAACCAGCCTTTATTTTTAATTGAAGCAAGCTGATCTTTTAAAGGATTTAAGAATTGTTCAAGAAAATCCTGATTGCAAATCGCGGCGAAATAGCTTTAAGAATAATCCGTACGTGCAAAGAACTTGGGATTAAAACTGTGGCCGTATATTCGGAAGCTGATCGCGAATCACTACATGTAACTTTTGCAGACGAAGCTGTCTGTATCGGTCCACCGCAAAGCAAAGACAGCTATTTGAAAATCCCATTATTAATTTCTGCCGCACACATCACCGGTGCGGACGCAATCCACCCGGGTTATGGATTCCTTGCCGAAAATGCAAGCTTTTCTGAGATTTGTGCAGAATCCGGGCTAAAATTCATTGGACCTACTCCGCAAATGATTAATGCCATGGGGGATAAATCGCTTGCCAAAGAAACAATGAAGAAAGGTGGAGTTCCGGTTATTCCGGGCAGCGATGGGATTGTAAAAGATGTAAAAGAAGGGAAAAAAGTCTCACATTTAATCGGGTTCCCGGTTATTATTAAAGCCTCAGCCGGCGGAGGGGGGAAGGGAATGAGAATAGTCTGGGAAGAGAAAGAATTTGATAAAGCTTTCCAGATGGCCCGTTCCGAAGCTGATTCGGCCTTTGCTAATCCTGATGTCTATGTTGAAAAATTCCTGGAAAAGCCCAGGCATATTGAGTTCCAGATAATGGGGGACTCCTTCGGCAGGGTTTATCATTACGGCGAGAGAGACTGCTCAATCCAGAGAAGGCATCAAAAATTAATTGAAGAATCTCCATCCCCGGCATTTGATGAGGAAATAAGGAGAAAAATGGGAGAAGCTGCCATTCAGGGAGCGAAAGCAATTAATTATGAAGGTGCCGGTACAATTGAATTCCTCCTGGATAAAAACAGAAAATTCTATTTCATGGAAATGAATACCCGAATCCAGGTTGAACACCCGGTGACTGAATTGGTTTATGAAGTTGATTTGGTAAGGCAGCAGATCTTAGTTGCCGCGGGCGAAAAGATTGATACATTGCCTAAAAAACCTACCGGGCACAGCATGGAATTCAGGATAAATGCTGAAGATCCCGAAAACGGGTTCCGGCCTTCTCCAGGAAAAATTCAATCGCTGCACTTCCCGGGAGGATTCGGAATAAGAGTTGATTCACATATTTATCAGTCCTACTCTATTCCACCCTATTATGATTCCTTAATCGCCAAATTGATAATATGGGGAAAAAACAGGGAACATGCAGTTGCAAGGGCAAGGAGGGCATTGGAGGAATTTATAGTTGAGGGAATAAGCACTACGATTCCTTTTCACCTCAAAGTACTCGAAGATGAAAGATTTTTAACCGGCAGTTTCGATACTGCTTTTTTAGATCATTTTAAATTTTAGATTAAATATTTATTTTGGAAATATTAATTATCGAGGTTTACAATGAATTTCCCGGGAAATGTAAAATATACAAA
>DATKLQ010000041.1:0-4496 GCA_035542335.1 Ignavibacteriaceae bacterium
AGATCTTTTCCGACACCTTCTCCGAGCGGCTGCCAGGAATCTCCGTCATACATTGCTACGTTTGCAACATCCAGCAGCCCGGCCCGATTAAATATACCCGATGCATACAATTTGCCGTCTGCCGCGACTAATCCGGAAACCCCGCCTCCGCTTAAGTAACTCAACCCGGTTCCGATTTGAGACCAGCTGCTTCCATTCCATGCTGCGACGAAATTTGCAGTATCCCCGCCGGCTTCAGTGAAGACTCCCCCGGCGTGAAGAAT
The DNA here is from genome assembly GCA_035542335.1 of Ignavibacteriaceae bacterium. Lineage (GTDB taxonomy): Bacteria > Bacteroidota > Ignavibacteria > Ignavibacteriales > Ignavibacteriaceae > DATKLQ01. The sequence goes on from DATKLQ010000041.1 coordinate 264, forward strand.
CCCGTTATCAAAACATAGAGTTAAGCATCCCTGGTTTAAACCTTTCCCCAGGTTCGACCAGTTGAAGCCGTTCCATTTTGCTATATTATTCATGGTATCTGTGCCTGATAGAAGAAAATATCCGGCTGCATATAATTCCGAACCAACCGGGAGAATTTTGCGAACACTTCCGCTCAACCCATTTCCCAGAGCATACCAGTTTGATCCGCTCCAGCGAGCAATATGTTTTGCGTTTACAGTCCCTGCAGTATCGAATCCCCCGGCAACATATATGCTTCCTCCCGCTTCTTTAATGTCCCAAACCGGATCGTTCAGCCCTTCACCTAATGAAGACCATGAGGTGCCATTCCACTTAGCTATATTCTTTGCGCTTATGCCGCCGGCATGATCAAAAAATCCTCCGACATAGATATCATTACCTGAACAATAAATAACATTTACTGTCGGGGGATCCCCGGATGATTTAACGCCGCCGTCCAATTCAATCCATACGGAACCATTCCATTTTGCTATACAGCTCGCCGCAATATTTCCGATTCTTCTGAATGCTCCTCCCGCATAAAGTTCGCCGTTATGCATCACTACAGTATTAACCACATAATCGGTGCCTCCGATTACCGGGGTAGGCCCTACGCCCTTCCATTCGGCACCGTTCCAGTATGCAAGATTATTTGCCGATACATTTCCTGCCCGGTCAAATCCGCCCCCGGCAAAAAGGTAACCGTCAATAAAGGCAAGGGATAATATAACACCGGGCATATTATACATAGTGAAGCTCATTCCGCTGCCGAGTGTTGACCACTGCATTCCATCCCACTTGGCAACGCCGTTAGCCTGAAGGATTCCTACATATTCGAACATCCCCCCGATATACATGCTGCCGTTATTGAAAACAATATCAAATACCTGATTATCCACCCCGGATCCGACTCCAGACCATGAACTGCTCTGCCATTTGGCAATATTGTTTACCTCAATTCCGCCGGCATGAATAAATTTTCCCCCGATATAAACCGTACTCCCTTCAGATTCTATGACATATACTTCTCCGTCCGTTCCCGATCTAAGTGAGTCATAAGCAATCCCATTCCAAAGTGCAATATTATTCGCCATAATTGTTCCGGCACTATCGAAATTCCCGCCTATATAAAGGTCGCTACCGATAATTTTTATTGCTCTTACCACGCCATTTGTACCTGCACCTACAGGATACCATGCTGAACCATTCCATACAGCGATATTTTTTACCGGAGATGCATCGGCAGAATCAAACATGCCGCCTGCGAAAACGTCCGTACCGCTGGTTTCAATGCTGAATACCGGTCCGTCAACTCCTTCTCCCAATGAATGCCAGGCAGAACCATCCCACATTGCAATATTTTTTGCCGGAACAGTGCCGGCGGTATCGAAAAACCCTCCGATATAAACATTTTCTCCATTCGATTTAATTGTATAAACGTACCCGTTTGTTCCGCCGCCGACACAGCAAAATTTAACTCCTTTAAGTTTCGCAACAGATTTTACCAGGCTGTCTTGAGCATATCTGAACTCTCCGCCTATATAAATATCATTTGAAGTTTGCGCAATGCCGTAGACGTAAGCCCCGAAGATAGCCTGATCTGTGCCGGGGAGACCGAAATCCCCGCTCCAGAATTCATTTCCTGCGGCTCCGGATAATAAATTATTTCCAGTAAACGTGTGCGAATTTATCCCTATCGGTAAATTAAATTTTCCGGAGGTAATGCTCTTCGGTTCCCTGCCGGAAAACAAAACCTCTTTCTTTCCCTGAGCATTAACTAAAATAGTAGTAAGGATTGGAATACATATGAGTAAGAGTAATTGAAGTTTGCGATTCATATGAACCTCGTGCCGCTTGTTAAAAATATTGTTTGCACTGGTCAATATTTATTTTAAGAAAGAAATTTTTTCTTAGTGAAAATACCTTTTTTAAATATTGATTTGGGCTGAGAGAATTCCGGCGTGTTTTTCTGGAAGGTCCAATTCGTGAGCTCTGTAATCTTATCTCCCGATAAGAAATATTTTCCTGCACAAAAATTCCGATTGTTTTATGAAAAAAGCAATAACCCTTGCAATTAAGCTTTTTTATTTCAATTAAATGCAAATAGATCTATTTTTTTTATTCAGGTTTTTTTATTCTTTTTATGGATCATAAACTTTATGAATAGTAAAATAAAAATTGAACTCGGCAGCGTGCAGAAAACTCTTCTGCTCCCCTTGTGGGGACGGGCAGTTGAAACCCGAAAAGAAAATCCTATGCTGGTCGATAATACAGCAGCCGAAATAATCGATAAAATAGACTATGATTTTTCGACAATAACCGCGAACACGAGCTTTGTAACTCAGCTCGCCTGGATTGCAAGAAGCATCCACATTGATGATACAGTTAAAAAATTTTTGTCGAATTACCCTGATGCAGCCGTGGTTAATATAGGGTGCGGTTTGGACACAACTTATGAAAGGGTAAACAACGGGAAGCTTTTTTGGTATGATCTCGATCTGCCGGATGTAATTTCTTTAAGAAAAATTTTTATGACCGAAACTGTAAACCGCAGATTTATAAGCTCCTCGGCTCTTAATGAGGATTGGATTAATCAGATAAAAAGTAAAGATAGAGTTTTTCTGATTGCGGCAGGAGTCATTTACTATTTCGATGAGGAGCAGGCAAAAAAATTTTTTAATATGATAGCCGATAATTTTATTTATGCAGAGATGATATTTGATGCCGTGACTCCGCTCGGGGTAAAAGCGGCAAACCAAAGTGTAATTAAGGAAACCGGGATGGATGCAAGTGCGGTTCTTAAATGGGGAATTAAATCTGCCGGTGTTCTTGAAACATGGAATCCAAAGATAAAATTAATTAAAGAGTATCCTCTCTTCAAAGGAGTTAAAAAGGGGTACAGCTTTAAAGAGAAATACGGGATGTTTCTTTCCGATCTCTTAAAAATTATGTATATGGTTCATTTAGAATTTGAGAAGCGGTAAGTTACCAATAATAGAGACGCATGACCATGCGTCTTTACAGGCAATCATTGTTCCTTGACGCACTTAACGAGCCAATCTACCCATCTCTTAAATATATCGGTTTTTCTTACTATATCGGAAGGGAAATGATCGTCAACCGGGTATGCATAGAATTCCGTTTTAACTCCGTTGTCGCGGAGAGCATGGAACATTTCATAGCTGTTAATTATAGGCACATTGGGATCTCCACTATCGCCGAGAATCAGGGTTGGGGCTTTTACATTACGTGCAAAAATAATTGGCGATTGCTCACGCCAGATATCCCAATGCTCTTTCAGCCACGGTGAACCCCCGAAGAAATAAAGATCATAAGTTTGGTAATAAGAGATTGTATAGTCCATTACCCAGTCATTAAGTGCGGCGCCTTCAATTGCTGCTTTCCATTTACCGGGGTATTTTCCGTTCAGCCATGATGTCATGTATCCGCCGTAGGACCATCCGGAAACGCCGATCCTGTTTGTATCTATTACTCCCATTTTTTCAATTTTCTCCAAGCCTGCCATTACATCCTTTGCCGGACCTTCCCCGGTGTCCCTGAAAATTGCCTGCTGGTATGCATCACCCAAATTAGTGCTGCCCCTGTAATTCGGCTGGAATACGAAGAAATCCTGGGAGGAGATGAGCTGTGCTAATTCAGAAAATTCAAGAATTGAAGCACTTTCGGGTCCGCCGTGGATAACAAGCGCCAAGGGATATTTTTCACCTTCTTTGTAATTCGCGGGATAAGTGAGCACCCCGTCTTCATCGAAACCTCCCTCTCCCTTCCAACTTATTCCAACAGATTTTCCTAAGATCAAGGAATCGGCAAAGCTGTTAAGATTTGTAAGACGCTTAGGTTTTTTATCCATAGATTCCATTACATATAACTCTGCCGGATGGAATGATGTGCTGCCTATAAATGCGGCGGCTCCGCTTTTTGATATACTCAGATTCCCATCCTCAATGTTTACGTCCCCGAGATCAATCAGTTCGGCTTTACCATTAACCGGCTGTTTCCATATTACACTTTGGGTTCCTTTATAACCCGCAAGCAGTAGCCCTTTTCCGTCCGGCATCCATGTATAATAATTTATATTGCGCGCCAAATCATTAGTAATATCTTTATTCTTTCCGTTTTCATTAAGATAAACAGCATTTCCTTTATTAAGATTTCCATCGCGCGGACGTACAAATGAGAGAGTTCCTCGTGAA
>DATKLQ010000042.1:0-5497 GCA_035542335.1 Ignavibacteriaceae bacterium
CCGGCAGTAGCAAGAGCGGTGAATGCTTTAATCATTCCAAGCACCGTGCCGAGCAATCCCATTAAAGTAGCTAACGGAGCGATAGTAGCAAGAATAACCAGGTTCTGCTCGAGTATTGGAAGCTCTAGAGAAGTAGCCTCCTCAATTTCCTGCTTAATAGCGACAATTTTTTGATCCTTGTTCAGATCTTTTACCCCGATCATCTGTCTGTATTTCAACAATCCGGCTTTAATAACATTGGCAACCGATCCCCTCTGGCTGTCGCATTCATCAATAGCGGCATCTATATCGGGTGTTGCAAGCTTTTGGTAAACACGGACGACAAATGCGGAGATGCTTCCTTTCCCTTTGGCTTTAGTTATGGTGATCCATCTTTCAATCGAGAAAGTTATAACCATCATCAAAATTGACATGAGAATAGGTACAATTATACCACCCTTATAAATTGTTCCAAGATAATTTCCCGGCTTTGGTAAGTTTGCAGGATTATTTCCCTGAAAATTCTGAGGGTTGCCCATGACGAAGATGAACAAGACAACAGCCACGACGACTAAAACAGGTATAACTATGCCTGCAAAGCCGGTAAATACAGTTTTCATTTTTGATGAAGCCACGTTTTTTCTCCTAAAGTTTTAATGTAGTTATTTTAAGCTTTTTTATAATAATTGGTTCAACATTTTTTAAAAAAATGACAGACTGAAAGTTCTGAAAAATATTGAACCTTATCAACTGATTTTTAAAATAAAACGCAGAATAATTGAAAAATTTACTTTGTCAGGCTCAATTATTATAACGAAACATTCCCCAAATTGTTTCTTCTATTGGATAAATTTCCTCTTTTAAAACAAAATTTCCAAATTGCCGGATGGTTTATCCTGAAAATTAAATTATTTTTACTTAGATTCAAATTTAAAGTGTCTTAAATCATTAAAATTAAAGATTTAAAAATATATTCTTAACTACCTCGACAAAGACTTTAAACGAGTAAGTTTATCAGTGGGAGAAAGACATTTAATCTTTGGGAGAAATATATTAAGAACAATACCCGAATTTTAATAAATACTACAATAATAGTATCTGCCCTCGGATATTTTGTAGATATTTATGATCTCATACTTTTCTCTATAGTAAGGATTCCAAGCCTAACGGAGCTGGGAGTTCGGGGCGAAGACCTAATAAATAAAGGTGTATTCCTTCTTAATATGCAGATGGCAGGAATGCTGATTGGGGGAATAATATGGGGAATTTGGGGAGATAAAAAAGGAAGACTTTCCGTTCTTTTCGGTTCGATTACCCTTTACTCCATTTCTAATTTTGCCAACGCATTTGTTACATCTACAGAACTTTATGCATTGCTTCGATTTTTAGCCGGGATCGGTCTAGCTGGAGAATTAGGCGCGGCGGTTACTCTAATCAGCGAAACGATGCCGAAGGAATCGCGCGGTTTCGGAACAACAATCGTAGCTTCCGTCGGTGTAACCGGCGCAGTAGGGGCTTTCATCGTAGGCGACCTTTTTTCCTGGCATACCGCATATATAGTTGGGGGGATACTCGGATTTCTTCTGCTGATCTTAAGAATCAGAATGTTTGAATCAGGGATGTATAAAGAAATTGAGAAGACGAATATTTCAAAAGGAAATTTCCTGAAACTTTTTACTTCAAAAGAACGATTTTTCCGCTATATAAACTGTATTGCAACCGGATTGCCTATCTGGTTTGTGGTAGGAATTCTGATTACCTTTTCCCCGGAGTTCGGGAAGATCCTTAATGTCCGGGGAAATATTAATGCAGGGAGAGCCGTTATGTTTACATATATCGGATTAATTGCCGGTGATCTTGGAAGCGGCCTTTTAAGCCAAATGTTTAAAAGCCGGAAGAAAATAGTGATGGTTTTTATAGTTCTTACCTTTATATTCATTTTAATTTATTTATTTTCAAATGGTCTCAGCAGCAGCAATTTTTATATATTATGCCTGGCTCTCGGAGTTTCCATAGGATATTGGGCCGTCTTTGTTACTATAGCTTCTGAACAATTCGGAACAAACCTAAGATCGACTGTCACAACTACGGTACCCAATTTTATCAGAGGGTCAGTTATCCCGATAACATATCTTTTTGAGTTCTTAAGGGGATCTTTAGGAATGATTTATTCGGCATTAATCGTAGGACTTATATGTACGGCCGCAGCATACATATCTATTAATAAACTGAAGGAAAGTTACGGGAACGATCTGAATTATATAGAACAGGTTTAAGCATGATGGAAAATGGACTGAAGCATTTAAATAACAAATTGTTAAACTGTTAAATTGCTAAGATTAAGCAGCGGTAAAATATTCTTCCCCGTTATCTTTAGTATGTATCATCAGCAGGTTTGCCCGCACCAGCTTAACCAGGGTCCTGGATGCTCTTCTTTCGGAAATATTAATAAGGCTGCTTAATTCTTTAACCGATATTTTTTCATTCTTGTTAAGATATTCAAAAACATTTTTCTCGTTCGGGCCGATTGAATAATTTTTCAGCCTTAGGTTGCCGGCCTGAGCCCGCATAATTCTTACCATCTCCTTGCTTGCCTGAACACTCTTATCATTTACCCGGATCATCACTACAGCTTTATTTATATCGAATTTATTAAGGTAATCCTGGACTCTATGCGGCTTTTCATCCGATTCCGGGACTTCAACTATCACAAGCTCTTTCCCATCCACCTCCATATAGTCGATAACGTATTTCACGTGAGGTTCGCAGAAATTTGCCGCTGCATCCGCTATTAATCCTGCTTCCGACTTTTCACTCTCGACCCCGATAATATCTTTATTGTCGTCTACGCCGAATAATAAATATCCTCCTTTAGTATTTGCAAAAGCAATCATTTCCTTGGCAATCTTTTCGGAAGTTGAAAACTTCCTTTTAAACTCACAATTAATACTTTCCCCTTCCTCGATTAATTCAAGCAGCTCTCTTCTTTTCATAAATTACTCTCCGGAAATAAAACAATATCAGATATTCTTCCTCTTATTATGGATGATCTCCTTAACACATAACTCGAATTTTTGTTGGGAGGATGCTTAATGGGAGAAGGCAGAACTGCGGCAAGGCGGCAGCATTCATTTTTATTTAAATCCTTGGGATCTTTATTAAAAAATATCTTTGCAGCTTCTTTAACACCGAATATACCTTCTCCCCACTCCGCTGCATTTATATATTTTTCAAGGATTGCTTTCTTGCTCACCTCTTTTTCAAGCCTTGCAGCAACAATAAATTCTTTAGCTTTTCTAAGCATGCTTTTCCCAGTCGTAAAATAGAGATTTTTTGAGACCTGCATGGTGAGCGTACTTCCTCCCCTGATTGCTCTCCCTCTTCTTTTGTTTATACGCATGGAAGTTTTAATCTCTTTCCAATCGACTCCTTTATGGCTGAAGAAGCTCCCGTCCTCCATTGATATAATAGCCCTGAGAAGATTAGGATTAACATCATCAATACAGACCCACGACTGTTTTGGATAATAGAACAAATAATTTTCCAATGCCCTTTGTTCCATAAGCGAAGTGACTCTAATTCTGCTGTATTCAAGAAGAGGAATTTGAAAAGAGGGGATGCTGAAATAAAGAATAAATAGGCTGTAAAGAATCAAGAAACGGATTTTTTTTCTTTTTAAAGAAGGAACAACTCTGTCGAATAATTCCGCAAGTTCGAAAGGCTTAAATTGAAAAGAAGACATTTTACGATAGATTAATTTTTAGCTCAACAATTCATTCAGGAGGCAGTTTTTTTCCTTTTCCTGTCGATGAATCCGGATTTACATATATCCTTTTCCGAACCTCATCAGAATTTTCCTCTAAAATTTCCTTTCGCTTTAAAGAATCGGTAACAGCGGGTCCGATAATTTTATTCTTTTCGTTAAACTTCGTGGAGCTGTCGATTCTTTCATTCTTTTTGTTTAAGGAATCAGCTGGAAGATCTTTTATTAATTTCAAAGAATCTGAATTTGCCGAAGAATCCGCTCTGATTTGGAGGTTTTTCAAAGAGTCTTCAATCGCTTTTTTTATCCTGATTTGCTCCTGCCTGTAAAAATTTAGTTTAGGCCTAACATCAGAGGCGTACACGGTTTGAGGATATTTAGATGTTAATGAATCATAAACTTCTGCGGCAGAATCCAGCATATTTAATTTATTTTCCATAATCCAGCCCCCGGCATACATGGCTTTAGCGGCAAAGGGGGATTTGGGGAACCTGCCGGATATATCTAGAAATTTGTTAAGAGAAGTTTTATAGTCTTCTTTCTGAAGGTACTTTTCCGCTTCGGAGTACAAATCTTTAGCGGGATCAAATTCAAGATCGATCAATGGTTTCTTCAGCTTATTTGCAGCTGCATTTACGATGTTCTCGTTTTTGTAGTTTTCATAAATAAAATTATAAAGGCTGTCAGCCTTTAAAGGTTCATTATTAATTTCATAATAGCTCCCAAGCGCATACAGAATTCTCGCTTGATACGGCGAGTTGGGATATTCCGATAATATTTCCCGGTAGTAAGCCGATGCCGAATCGGGAAGATTGAATTCGGTAAAGAATAAATTAGCAAGGTCATATTTACTTTTTATAAGTATGCTTTTTATGGAATCGGCAGAAATATTTGGGCGCTGAGGAGGAATACTCTTTTCTTTCTGCACTTGCTGATTCGAGGTTTCCACACCAGGTCGGTTCCGGTTTCCTTCTCTCCTAGAATTCCCTCTCGGATTTCGATCTATTCCAGCTTCTCTGGTTTGCTGATTAGTTTCCGCCGAATCATTTTTTGCAGAAAAAAATGCAATTGAATCCTTTACAAACTCTTCGGGATTATTTAAATAAACCAGTTTTTTCTTGTTTTCCCTTATTGCCGAATTCAGCTGGAGATATTTTTTAAAGAGCTGTGATTTATCATTCGCTTTTAAGAGATACTCCTGCGGGGCGGAGGATGAAACTGCTTTTTGATAATAGACCGACGCGCTATCGAAGTTTTTATAATAAGTCTCAAAAATTTCACCCAGGTAATACCTTGCGGCGCTGGCACTCGGAGTAGCAGCATAAGCAGTATCAACCTTTTGAAGACTGCTCACTGCATCCTCGTAGCTCTTCAGTTCTTTTAATGTAATTCCTTCTTCCAAACCGATTACGTCGAACGATTCCGAATATTTATGTTCATTATACATTCCTTTAAAAATTTCCAAAGCCTGCTGCAGTTTGCCCGTCTGTCTCAAAGCTTTGCCGAGAGCAATTTTAGTCTGTAATTCCACTTCATATGAGGGTGAATAATTCGATACCTGCTCATAAGCCGCAATTGCATCATCCATTTGGTTCAGCAATGCATATAAATTGCCCAGCTCAAAATATATATCCGATTTATCTTCGCCGCTGACGGGGCGGTTTAAAAATTCTTTAAGAGCTTCCACCGCAGGCAGATATTCCTCTCTTGTAATCCGGAATTTAATCTCTTCCGCGTATGAATCTCTGATTATTT
>DATKLQ010000043.1:0-9993 GCA_035542335.1 Ignavibacteriaceae bacterium
AAAATAGAAATATGCTTACTGTAGTAAATCCAACACGGGCTTCCCTAAACAGGCAGGTTAATCACTGGCTGCAAGCTGCTTCACGCCTTTCTGCGCTCGATCACCTTGCTTCCCATGACGCCTGGCATGGAATAGAATACAATATGGGTTTACTTCTGCGCAAATCATTACAGAAAAGTATCGACAGCGTTTTGGCGTCGGCAGAAGATTTAAAGAAGCGGCTGGATTCCTCAAATGATAGTGAATCATTTAAGATAATCCGACGGAAAGTAATCGAATTGCGCGAGCAATATCTTAAAGCAGAACAAACAATCCACTTCTATACGGTTGCACTTAATTCAAGAACAGACTCAAATGTCTCAGCACTGCTTAGGGCATGCGATATTTTATGCATAAAAAGCATGGAAGCACTTTTATTACCTCGAGGCAAGAAGTCTCCGTACGTTCTTACATATATTGATATAGGAATTGGTGCTTCAATACTAAAAGCCGGTCTGCGGTTATGGGACGGCAGCATCAGTCCGGTTGCTGCAATAAAAGTTACACAGCACAATTTATTTCGCCCTACTGCAATTATACATGAAACCGGCCACCAGGTTGCTCATATTCTCGAATGGAATGATGAGCTTGCAAATGCTTTTCAGAATAAACTTTCAAATCACCCTCAAGTCGTAAGTGCTGCTTTTGCAAGCTGGGCGAGCGAAATTGCTGCCGATGCATTTGCCTTTGTGCATACCGGCTTCGGTTCCGTAGCCGCCCTACACGATGTCGTAAGCGGACGCCCTGAATCTGTTTTTGCTTATCATGTGGATGATCCGCACCCGATAAGTTATGTAAGAGTATTGCTTGGATTGGAAATGTGCAGGCAATTTTACGGACCGGGAGCCTGGGATGACCTAGAGCAGTGTTTCAAAGATGATTACAATATTAATTCGGCAAATTATCCTTCGATCGATCTAATAAAGATGTGCAACTCTGCTTTGCCTCAGGCAACTGAAGTAATTCTAAAATCACCATACCGGGCATTTAACGGGCAAAGTTTATCTCAATTAATAAATCCCGAACAAGTAAGTCCGAAAGCATTGGAAAAATTAGAATACATTGCCGGCCCCGCTTTGTTCACATCCCATGCCTGGGTATGGAAAGAGTGCATAAAGCTTCTTGCGCTGATTGGATATAAGATAGGAGTGGGCGAAGAAGAATTGCCTCCGCTCTATAAATTACAGGAGGAGTGGATGAAAAGACTTGGTTTTTCAGTAGAAATAAATTAATAAAAACAGGAGTTATAATATGGGAACCAAAATAAAAGAACAAGCAACGGAAGCTAAAGAGTTTATGCAGCAGAACGATGAAAAGTTCGATGACATTCTTACTATGCGTGAAAAAGATATTCAGCAGCAGAAGGGTAAAATGAAACATGAAAACAGGCACAAGTATAATGAATACTCTAGAAGGCTCAATGAATTGCTGGATGAACTCGATAAAATAAAAAGGGATCTTGAAGTGGCGCGGCGGAATGAATCGGATACAGGCCCGATTTATAAAGACAAGCAGAATTGCGAGAAAGAAATTTCACAGCTAAGGCATAAAATGTTTGAGCTTTCAAACGGGCATGGGGGAAAATCAGAGGACGAAAAAAATATTGAGAAAGCCAGGCTTTTAACGCGTCAGGGCATTGTAAATATCAGACCGTCCATTGAAGGGGTAAAACGCAAAAACGATTAAATAAATAATCATTAATAACAAAATTAAGAGAAAAGGTCATGGATATAATAGATAATTTAATATACGCGACTTATGTAAGTCCTCTTCAGCAGGGTTTTCCGGCGGTATTGCCCCCAAATCCTCAGCCTAATCCTTTAAATAGAATTGTAAGCGATTATTTACCTGCTTTCCCACCGCCGGTAATGCCTACGGCAGCAGGAGGCAGTTATACTTTGGCTGAGAAAATTAACTTCTGCGCCTACAATGATTCCATTGTTCTGGTAAGATCTACTCTCCGGCATTTCTACGACATTGATGCCCGATCAAATTACGACACCGGCGGATTAACTCCCCAGGGAGGCGCAATAAATGGAACCCGCCTTGTCTCTTTTGAAGCATCAAGTACATATCATCTTATTTATGCTTATTTATTAGAGAACACCAGGATTTTACAGATTTTTGAACGGCTAATAGATAAGTATTTAACCGGAGAAGAATTAGGTATTGCTAACGACAACCGTGTTGTTACCTGGATCCACAATGGAGAAGATTTATTCTTTAAAAATAGTATTAGGAGCGAAATACGGCGAAGCGCTGATTCCACCAGGCGTAATGCTTATTGGAGAATGTTTGGAATGGATCTGGCATTCGGGGATATAAATTCTGAAAGTAATTCTATACAGTATCATAAAGCCAAAACTTCTAACCAGCAGTTCATTGTGCTGTTTGAAAAATATCTGGCAGAAGTATGGCGCGGATATATTAATGCAAGAAATAGTTCCGGTGAAAATACAACCGATATTAATGTCATCAGGGATTTGGCAATTCAGCTGCAGGAATTACTTATTGCCAGACGCGGCGTATTCAACTTGAGTTATTCAAACCAGAACCTTTCAAGAGAAGAATTCTACTCGGTATTAATTACCTCCTGGTTTACTTTTATTATTTCCCATAACTCCGTGGTTGTAGATTTTCTGAATTGCCATTCAAGCACGATTGGAGAAAGGCTGCTGAAGATTGGAGCTAAAGTCGGAGTGCCCGCGCACAGCAAATGTCAGTATTTATTTGAAATGGCCGGAGCAGCTTCCAATATACTTACAACCGTTGAGGCAGGCGGATTTCTGGATAATGCTAATAATATACAAATAATACTTTCGGCTTTAAATCCGCCGCCGGCAGTTCCGCCGCCGCAGGTATTCATCAATTTTATGCAGGATTTTCTGACTGTAATTAATAACTGGGAAAAAGCTACCGGGCACAATATTAAAAACCCCGAAACCAGACTAGGCGGTACTCTTAAAGTAGAACAGAAAGCAGCCAGGCCGGTATTAACAACAAACTAAATCTTAATTTTTATTCCTTCGAAAAATAGCACTGAAATTAAAATCAGTGCTATTAATTTTCCTTCACAATTGTCAAACGGACATACCATGTACAAGATTGATGATAATTCACCTTTCACGGATATTCCTTTAAAAGAAAAAGAAAACAAAACTTCATATTTCCCCAATGAGATTGAAGCATTTAATCCGTTCAATGATTTAATTACGAAGGATTCACGGCTTAAGAATTTTAAACCAATAATTGAAGCAGGTACTGCGGTTCAAACTCCATCAAAGTGGCTTAATCTTATTCAAAATACCGTACCCTGTCCGGCAATACCTTTACTTGATGGTGAGGCAACCTTTAAGCGAATGGTCAGTGCCATAAAAACTGCAGTAAATTCCAATCATTATATCTATATTCTCGGCTGGATGCTGGATGTCGATTTTGAATTAATTCCGGGAGATAAAAATTCAACCCTGTCCGCATTGCTTCAGGATGCTGCTAAAAAAGGAGTGGAAATAAGGGTACTGATTTGGGATAATCCTTTATACGTATCCGAGAATAATAATTCGGAATTAAAAATCAATTCGCTGCCCAATTCGGTAATGTATAAAGATTCTGCCACGTTTGGTTCACAATCAGTGCATAATGCTATAATAGAGGCACGAGCGCTTGCAGCCAGTGCACCTTCTATTTTAAATGCATTTCAATTCTGGAATGATTTTGTTGATGCAATTAATAGGCTTCCCAATGAAGGAAGCCACCATGAAAAAGTTCTGGTTGTTAAAGGCACAGAGGGTTTGATCGGTTTCTGCGGAGGTATTGATATCAATCCGAACCGCATTACAGGTGCAGATAAATCCGGCAACTCTACGGTACTGCACGACGCACATTGTGAAGTCAGAGACTTTGCTGCATGGGTACTTATGCGGAGGTTTGTATGGAGATGGTGGGTATACAGGGATCTTTATAAAGGTTATATTCCAAAGCCGTATTTACTTATACCCCTAAGAGGTGAAAGCGAAACAAAGCCTGTTTCAGCTTCAGCAAATACCTCCTTTGTAAAAATAATTCAGACATATAACCATCCCGCTAATGCAGGAATTAAAGATAGATCTATCAGAGATACACTTAAAACTGCGATTCAAAACGCAAAAAAAACAATTTACTTTGAAGACCAGTACATGATATCAACCGAAATCGCAGGCTGGCTTAATTCCAAATTAAAGGAACCGGATTTTAAAAGCGTTGCCATTTTAACACAGGATGATGCATATGCGCTGGATATTATATTCCCCAAAAAATTAAGAAAAGAATTTATTGATCTGCTGTGCAAAGATCTTGCTCCGGATGTTATTAAACAAAAAGTTTTTATATATATGCTTAACCCTGCTTCACCTCCGGCATTTCACCGCAAAGTCCATTCTAAAATATGGGTTATCGATGATGAGCTGGCAATTATCGGATCTGCAAACTGCTCTTCCCGTTCAATGAACAATGACAGTGAAACGGCTGCGGTTATTTTTAATGATCCCGATTCCCAGGCACAGTTTGTAAACAGATTCAATGCTCTTTTAAACTACGATCCTCAAAATCAATTAATCCCCTATGTGCCTAACCCGCAGGTTATGGATATCGATGATGAGATTGTCGATAAAGTAAAAAGCTATATAGAGAGTGCCGCATTTCCCGCAAGTACAGTGCTCGATATCTCCGGGTTGGATGACTTACCCGACATAGTTAAAAGACTGGTTGAATCATTCCGTCCGTACATCAAAAATATAGTAGAACCTCCTGATTCAGCACCTGTTACACAACCTGAAGTAAGTAAAGCTATCGAGCCGGAATTGATTAATAATAAACACATAGCTGCTTATTCACCATTTACTAAAAATTCCGGCAGATCTAATTACACTGAAAGAGAATCCGCAGAAGTTATTGAACATGAACCGCCTAAAGAGGGTGCTCCTGTAAAAACATGCGAAGGTCTATACTGCTGGGGGAAAACAGTTTTAAATAGTCAATTAAGTCTTAACCTTCCTATAAACAATATACTGGATGACGCAGCAAAAGATGCAATTGCCGAATTCCAATTGAAAAACAATTTACCTGAGACGAAAAAAATAGATCCGGCAACCGAAAGAACCTTGCTGGAATGCGATGCCATTCGGAAAACGAAAGGAAGTGCAGGGGGTTCAGAAGCAGTTAATATTATTTCATCCGCAAAAACTAAAATTGAAGATTGGACTAAGCAGGCAGTTGTTGATAAACCTGAAATTACCAATTCATACCGCGATCCGAGAAGACTCTGGGCATTCGTTCTACACCACATGGCTTTCAAAAGAAAAAATAAAGCAGGGCAGTTAAGCGATCCGAAAAGCTACTTAAAAACCGGTGCTCACTTCTGCATTATGATGGATGGACGAATAATTCAGCTTCATCAGTTTTCAAGAATGATATGGCATGGCAACTGTCTTAGTCCCCGCAGTGTGGCAGTAGAGTTTGAAGGGAACTTCCCAAACATTAAAGGCAGATGGTGGATTGATAAAGATTCAACGGTTCAAAACTACGATGTTCCTACACAAGCTCAGTATGATTCGGGTAGATTTCTTGCACGGTATCTCAAAACCGTTCTTGGGACTACAAGTATTTTTGCACATCGTCAAAGTTCGGAGGATAGAGAAAATGATCCCGGTCCGGATATCTGGTACAATGTAGGGCAATGGGCGATTGATAATCTCGGAATGAAAGACGGCGGCCCCGCTTTTAAATGCGGCACAGGAAATCCGATTTTGCCCGAATGGAGGACCTGGGGAAACAAAACTTCCACCCTGATAAAAAAAGAAGCAGATCAAGCTGAGATTGAAAATACGGAATGGGATGATGAATTAATAACTATGGAATCTTCTGAACCGGGACAGAGACCTCACTACTCAGATGAAATGATTGATTCTGAAATAGATTTGGGAAAAGCCGTAAAACTCAACCGCTATTATGGAGACAAGCTGGGATGGTACCCATATCAAAATCAAATAAATGATCTTATCCTTCCCTATTCCGGGCATCAAAATGTAAGTCTGGGTGAAGAAGCATTTGCTCAAGCGGTGTCAAGCTGGCAAAGAGCTCAAGGTTTCCCGGAAAAAGATTGTGACGGAATAATCGGACCAAATACATGGAAAGTAATGAGCCAGATTCTTTTAAAGGATCCCTCACCTTCAATAGATATTTCGACATTATCATCCAATTCAATAGAAAATCCGCCGGCAGCATATTCTTCGGATAAAGTTCCAGAAGGTTTTAAAAAAGGTTCTTATAAGGAATGGCAGGGATTGGATAGAAAGTCGGCTGTAAGAGTTGATGAAGCAGCAAAAAGAATAAATTCTAAAGGGGCTCTTGCAAAACTCGGCATTACTGAAACGGATATCGATACATTTCAAAGGATTTCCGATGCTGAAACCGGCGGACGAATTCAGAATTTTTATTCTTACGATACTGCTATTATAAGCATTGGTTTCAGGCAGTTTACGTTTATTCACAATAATATTCATGAATGGATAAATAAAGCTCCGGAAGCATTTAAAAGATACGGAATTGAAATAGATAATTCCCAGCCGTCTTATTCAATCAAAAGAACAACAGGCACTTATACCGTAAAAAGAATTAAAGGCGCTGATAATCCTGAGGATTTACGATGGAACGGATGGGCTCAGCGTTTTTATTATGCCGGCCTGGACTATGAAGTTATTACTGCAGAATTTCAGCTTGCCAAAGAATTCTTCGCAAGAGAGTTAGGCCGGTTAAAAAATTTCCTGAAGAATAGTCCGGATGATTTCAAAAAGTTTATGGATTTCTATAATCAGAACGGCCACATAAGAGCTTTCTTCCATGAACTAAATAATGCCGCACCCTCCCGGGTTCCTTCACTAACATCAAAGGCAATTAATAAAACTGCTTTAGGTCAAAATGACGAACAGTTCCTCCAAACGTTTTATCATACAGTAAAAGAAGGCTGGCCTAATCCCGATCAGGTGGAGAGGATATATGCAAACACAAGCCGGGGTTCGAAAATTAAAGTTTTTGAGAGCGAAAGTGAATTCACTTCAAGCGAATCATATGAAAGAAATGGTTCGCAAAATAATGAAATGCATCTTCATGAAACGGATCAGCTTGAAAATCCCGTATATACAAATATTTCAAGTGAATCATTTGTTACAGATTTGTCAAAAGCAATTAATTTAAACAAGTATTATGGCGAGCAATTGGGGTGGAATCAATTTCATGATCAAATAAATGAATTAATTCTGCCGTTTTCCGGAATGCAGAATGTAAGCCTGGGTGAAGAAGCCTTTGCTTACGCTGTCGCCGGATGGCAGAGTGCTCAAGGCTTTTCAGATAGAGATTCCGACGGCATTATAGGTCCAATGACTTGGAGCAGGATGAAAACCATCCTTAATGCAGTCCCGCATACTCCTGTCGTCACCTCGCCCGGTACTGTTGAAGAGCCTCCGTCTGCTGAAAATATTTTTGAATTTAACAAGTGGCATGCGCAAAAAATTCTGGATTCAATGTATGCAGGAATTGCCGGAAGCAATTTCAACTCACAAGGTCAGTTAGAGAATATAGTAAGAGGCGAACTGGTATTTAATGTAAATCCTAATAATATAATAATACAGATTCTCCCGTTTATTTACCGGATAGTTGAAGGGGCAAAATCGGAAAATTACAAAGAGATTATGATTGGAAGCTTCATCAGGGAGCCGGACAGCGTGAACTGCACCGGTCACTGCGACGGCAGGTGCATTGATATTAATTTCAGGGGAGGAAGCTTTGAATCACCCGATTCAACACAAATGGTAATAAAAATTTTAGGCTACATAGTTGATATGCCTTCATTTTACAAAAAGGATATCGGTTTCGGCATGCCGTTCCAGGGAGATTTTTTCGGCCATAAAAATCTTAAGAAATATAAAGGAGTCGACCCTTCTAATCTGCTCAATCCCGAATTAACCCGGCTGGTACGCACGCTTGGATATTGTTTTCCCGACAATAATAACCACCTGCACATCCAGGTGAAATGGTTAACTGATGCAGCCAAGTTAAGCCATGAAGATCCGGAAACAGAAGAAATTAAGGATGAAGATTTATATTATCATGAATCGGGTCAAGAAAAAGATTCTGAAAATGAACATGAAAATTTTAATGAAGCTCAGGGGAAAACGATCGAAAATCCGCCTGACATGCTTTTGAAAAACATTCAAAATCCTGACCAGCCGGTTATTTTAGCCCGTGCCGAGGCAGTACCCCCCTTTTCAAACGAGATGCATACATTTTATAAGATGTATGATAAAGTCAATAAAAAATTTATCGGTGAATATTATGATGAACAAGGAAACAAGATTACCTCATCTGAGATAAGGACAAAAGAAAACGAATTAACCGAAAATGTAAATAATAAGATTCATCCGGTATTAGAAAAAGAGATCTTGAAAGCGGCTGACACAATGCCGATTGATATTGCGGTATGGCTGAATCTTGAGGTGAAAGAACCGTTAAAGACAAATTACCGGCCGGAAGAGCTTACAGCAATGCCCTCTGAAATTGCTGAATACAGGAGAAACCTGGCGGCAGCAATTGAAGATACGGCGAGAAAAGTTACTATAGAACGTTCAGGTATCCAGGTTCTGCGCATATCAGATTTACTTCCGCTGTTTTTTGCCAAAGCTATGAAAAGGACAATTGATCTGATTAAAAATGATCCTTTGGTGCTTGGAATCTTTTATAATGACAGAAGCTATTCTGAATCGCTTAACACTTCATTAGCCATGTCCGGCGCTGCTGAAGCACAAACGGCAGGTATGACAAACCTCGGAAAAGACATTAAGGTAGCAGTATGGGAAAATGCACCCGATGTGCTGACGAATTTGACTATCGAGGGATATTATGATGCTACTACACCTAATGTTAGTAACCACAGCAGGTTAGTTTGCGCAATAATAAAAAATAAAGAAACCGGGAAACCAAAAGGCTATGCACCAAATTGCAAACTCTATTCTGCAAATCTAAGCGGTACCGATGTAATTGCGCCGCTTGAATGGGCAGTAAAACAAGGATGTACCGTAATAAACAGAAGCTTTCACCAGGATAGCGATCAGGTAAATGCCGGGATGCAGTTGAGCGACTTTATTACAGATGCACTGGCTTTGCATTATCCTTACCCAATGATTGTTCAGGCGGCCGGAAATACAGGCCAGCCCGATGATATCGCTTTAGGAATTACACCGGCTTCAAATGAATATGTCAATCACAAAGGATACAATTCAATAGCAGTTGGGAGCCATGATGAGCAGACAGAAAGAAAGATATCCTCCTTTTCCACTTTCAGAAATCCGTCTTCGCCGCACAATGACAGGGAATTGCCGGAGATTGTTGCGCTCGGCGAAAATATTAGCGCAGTTGGATTAACAAATTGGGCAGGTACGAGTTTTGCGTCACCTGCCGTAGCCGGTTCTGCTGCCCTTCTGCAATCGTTATCGCCTATCATAAAATTTTATCCTGAGGTGACCCGCGCTTTACTCCTGACAGGTTCTAAAAGAAATGTGGATGGGGGTCTCTGGTATAAAGATTTAAAGCAAACTCCCAAGGTCGATCAAAAAGACGGCACAGGTGCTTTGAATATTTATGAAGCAATTACAATTGCAAAGAAACCATACCAGCCTAAAAAGGTGGCTTTAGATAAAGGATGGGACTATGGAAAGCTTGATGCATCCAGCTTTGGTCCTGATAAAATTTCCACAAGTGAATGGAAAATAGCAGTTCCTGAAAACAAGAAGCATGTAAAAATAACATTGGCATGGAACAGCAATGCCAACTATATGGAAATCTGGGCATTCAAATTCCTGAAGGACACCACCCTGGATATGGATCTTGACATTTTAGTCTACGATGATAAAAATACCTTCGTTG
>DATKLQ010000044.1:0-2379 GCA_035542335.1 Ignavibacteriaceae bacterium
AAATTTGGGACCTGACCGGGAAATGGGAGCATTTTGGGGACAGGCTGAGGAAAATTGCTTCCAGGCTTGAAGGCGGGATTAAAGCAATAATAACACCCGGAATGCTTTTCGAGGCCCTCGGCTTCCGGTATTTCGGACCCGTAAACGGCCATAATATCCATCATCTTATTAAAATATTTGAGCAGGTAAAAGATCTGAAAGGACCTATCATAGTCCATGCTATTACTGAAAAAGGAAAAGGGTATATACCTGCAGAAGAACATCTTCAAAAACTTCATTCTTCAGCACCATTTGATAAACTGACCGGTAAAGTATATAAAAAAGAGGGTACCAGGCCTTCCTTTACCTCTATTTTCGGAAATTCTTTGGTTGAGCTTGTTAAAGAAAATCCTTATATAGTTGGAATTACCGGTGCGATGCCCGACGGAACAGGGCTCGATATTCTGCAAAAGAACTATCCGAAAAATTATTTTGATGTAGGTATAGCCGAAGAACATGCCGTGACATTTGCAGCCGGACTCGCAACGCAGGGAATTATTCCCGTGGTTGCTGTCTACTCTACATTCCTTCAGAGAGCATTTGATCAAATCATCCATGATGTGAGTCTCCAAAAACTTCACGTTGTATTTGTGCTTGACAGGGCTGGCCTGGTGGGTTCGGATGGACCGACTCATCACGGGGCATTTGATCTCTCTTATTTAAGATTAATCCCGAATATGGTGATTATGGCTCCTAAAGATGAATCTGAGTTAAGAGACATGCTTTATACTGCTATTAATTACAAGAACGGCCCGATTGCATTAAGGTATCCCAGAGGATCGGCACTGGGGGTTCCGCTGAAGGAAGGATTTGAAAATATTGAAATCGGGAAAGGTGAAATTATAAGGGAGGGTACAGATGCTGCCTTGTTAGCTGTTGGGACAATGGTTGATTATGCAATTAAAGCAGCCGCAAATCTTGAAGCCGAAAATATAAGCTGCCGTGTAATTAATATGCGGTTTATTAAGCCGCTTGACTATGAATTGCTTGAAGAAACAGCCGAAAAATTCGGTACGATTTTTACTCTTGAGGAAAATGCTTTGTGCGGAGGCTTCGGCAGCAGCATTACTGAATATCTATCCGACAAGAATTTAAAAAATAATATTATAAGAATCGGACTTCCCGACAAATTTATTGATCACGGAACTCAGGAAGAGCTTCACCATCTGTTGGGAATTGATCCTGAAGGAATATCTCAAAAGGTATCATGCACGTTAAACGACCTTAAAGAAAAAAAGAATAAAAACGCAGTCATTATTTAATGGAAAAAACCAAAATTGCAGTAATAGGTTTGGGCAGTATTGCCCAGCTTGTTCATCTCCCGAACCTGTCTAAAACAAATAATACAGTTGTATCTGCGGTAGCGGAGATTGATAAAAATCGTTTAAATACAATTGCCGATAAATTTAACATCCCCGAAAGATATACAAATTACAAGGAGATGCTGAAAAAAAGCGAGATCGATGCGGTAGTAGTAGCAACTCCTACCGGCACGCATAAAGAAGTTGCAATTGACTGCCTGAAAGCAAAGAGGGATGTGCTCGTGGAAAAACCCTTAGCAAGGACTTATGCCGAAGCAAAATATATTGCGGATGCCGCTAAAAGATATAAGAAGAAATTAATGGTGGGGATGAACCTGCGCTACAGGCCGGATGCGATGATTTTAAAGAGCCTGCTCGGCAACGGCGAAATCGGGGATCCTTTTTATATTAAATGCGGATGGATACGCAGGCAGAGCAGCAGTGAAAAGTGGTTTACTAAAAAAACCGAGTCTGGAGGGGGTGTAATTATCGATCTTTCCATTCTACTGCTGGACCTTTCTCTATGGCTGCTTGATTATCCGCCTGTTGATACAGTAACGACTCATTCTTTTTATCAGAATACAAAAAATGTAGAAGATACATCAATCAGCTTTTTAAGATGCAAGAATTCAGAGTTAATTAATATCGAGGCAAGCTGGTCGCTTCCTGTAGAAAAAGATTTATTCTATCTTAATGTTTACGGTACAAAGGGAATTGCAAGATTAAATCCTTTAAGATTATTTAAAAAGATTGAAGAACAACTAATGGATCTTTCACCGTTGCAGACGGAAAGCTCGGTACACTTGTTCAGAAAGTCATATCAGAATGAATTAAAAAGCTTTCTAGGAGCCGTAAGGGGTTTAAATCCGATAGTTTCCTCAGGTGATGAAGCACTTTCAAGGATGAAAGTGATTGACGCAATGTATCAATCTGCTTTGGATAAAAAGGAAATTAGGCTGTAAAAAGAATATCCTCAATAGTGCAGGTTTATTCCCCCGAACAAAACAAACCGAGGCATAGGGTAGCCGTAATTTATATA
>DATKLQ010000045.1:0-26388 GCA_035542335.1 Ignavibacteriaceae bacterium
TCCTTCCGGGGTTCTGCAAAGCATCCTTTGGAGAATCCCTGTCTCTCCGCTAATGTATTTTACTTATATTTTGAAAAGTGAATTTCTTCCGGCGGAATCTTATAAAAGATTCTATCATGGACATTGTGAAAATCTTATAGAGCGCTTGAAAAGACATAATAGCGGGAAAGTCCGTTCAACAAAAGCATATCGCCCTTGGGTAATTCATTATTTTGAACAGTACTCTACAGGCTAACCTCTTTATGATTATTAAAGTTTCTTTCAACACTACTTTACACCCATTAAGTTATGGAACATTTGGTTGGTGATTTATCCCATAATTAATATAAGGAGGATTTCTTTTATCCCCACTTACTAAAGACTTCTTTGAAAAGACTGATCCTAGGAAATTATTAAAACGTTTAACTTATCAAGTTATTGAATTACTTGACACAATATTTTTTTTCATATAATTTTGTTAAAACGTTTAACTGAGGGCTAAGATGGCAATTACGATAAAAGATGTAGCAAAAGAAGCTGAAGTTTCTATTGCTACGGTTTCATTAGTAATTCACAATCATAAAAGAATCTCCCCTGAAACCAAATTAAAAGTTAACCGGATAATTAAAGAATTAAATTATCATCCCTCCCGTTCGGCGAGAGGATTAGTCTTTCAAAAAACAGGAAATATTGGTTTTATATTAACTGAGGATCACTTTCTCCGCTCGGAACCTTTCTACACCAGAGTTTTCATAGGAACTGAATTCCAGGCACGGCAATATGAATATTATATCCTGTTCACGACAATTTCTTCAACATTCCAGGTAGGAGACAAACTTCCGAGATTTATACTGGAAAGAAATGTTGACGGTATAATCATAGCCGGCAAAGTACCTTCAGCAATTTTGGATGGTTTGAATAAATATAATCTGCCCATTGCTTTTGCTGACTATTATCCCCCTGAAGGAAATTATCCGGTGGTAATGATAGATAATATTTCCGGCGGAATTCTGGCTGTGCAGCATTTAATAGGTCTGAAACATAAAAAAATTGCCTTCATTGGGGGAGACATTGAACATCCCAGTATATGGGATCGTTTTCAGGGATATAAAAGCGGAATTGAAAAATCAGGGATAAAATTCAATCCGGATTATTGCATTACTGATACCGATTGCCCTAACCGGGAGAATGGTTATTCATCTGCAAAAAAGCTGCTTGAAAAATCTCCCGATATAACAGCGATTTTTGCATGCAACGACGCAATGGCAATCGGAGTAATGCAGTATCTGAAAGAAAAAGAGTGCAGTATTCCCGAAGATATTTCTTTAATCGGGTTTGATGACGTCGAAGCGGATCTTTCGCTCGACCCTCCTTTATCAACAATAGGGGTTCCAAAAGCAGAATTGGGAATTGAGGCGATGCGGCTTATGTCGGACATGCTTAACAACTCAATTACTTCACCTAAGAAAATCCTTGTGCCGGTGGAATTGGTTCAAAGAAGATCGACAGGACCTGCAAACAATGATCATTTATAGAAGAGAATGGAAGCATTAATTTTGAATGGATTTAATAATCTGATTGTTGCCGAGTACGCTTTCCACAATCGGCGATAAAGAGCTTTTAATTAAAGTGGGAGCCTTCGGTGTATGCTGTACCGATTTTCATATTTATAAAGGAGATGCTCAGTTCAATGTGGATTTTTGTACTGCGTGTATGAAATCTACGGACCCACTGCTGAAAAATAATTCTTTTAACATGAACTCCCCTGCCGTTCAAGTTCAAGATCAAGATCAACGGATTAGTCTGAACTTAACCTGCTACTTCCGCAGCTGATCCAGCAACACAGCCAGCAAAATTACTGCACCGACAATTACCTGCTGTACATAGGAGCCGACATTTATCAGGTTCAACCCGTTGCGCAAAACTGCAATCAGCATTGATCCTATAAAAGTGCCGATGATTGTACCTCTTCCTCCGAAAAGACTGGTGCCGCCCACAACAACTGCGGCAATTACATCTAGCTCATACATTAATCCTGCATTCGGCTGACCTGAATTCATCCTTGAAGCCAGAAGTATCCCGCTTATGGCAGAAAGAACTCCGGATATAATATAAACCGAAATTAATATTTGATTTGTTTTTATTCCCGCCAGACGGGCTGCTTCCAGGTTTCCGCCGACCGCATAAACATACCTTCCGAATTTGGTTTTAGTTAAAACAATATGTGCCGAAATAAAAACTAAAAGCATTATTACGGTTGGAATGGGAACACCCAATATCCTGTCTCCGCCCAAAGTGCTGAATGTTTCAGGCAGGCCCCAGACCGGTCTTCCCTCTGTATAAACAAATGCGGCTCCGCGCCAGATTGTCATTAAAGCAAGGGTAACAATGAAGGGGGTTATCTTAAACTTTGTAATAAAGATTCCGGCTGCGGTTCCCGATACAACCCCGAATAGCACACCTCCCAATATTGCTATTAAAAATACTATAAATGCCGAGGCATCAATTTTCAGAAGACTGGTTGCTATTACGCCGGATAAAGCAACGAGCGAACCAACCGAGAGATCTATTCCTGCTGTTAAGATTACGAAAGTCATCCCGGCTGCAATTATTGCAGTAATGGAAGCCTGAAGAGATACATTTAAAAGGTTATCGGCAGTTAAAAAATAAGGGGAAAGCTGAGAGAAAATAATGACTTCAATAATAAAAACCGCAATGAGGCTGAATTCGCTTATAAGATTATAGAACTTACTATTCTTAGCCAAAAAATTTTCCTTTATCATTCTAAAAACTTTGTCGCAAGCGTAAGAATTTTCTCCTGGTTGAATTCCTGCTTGTTAAGTATTCCTGTTATCCTTCCGTTGCACATAACGGCAATTCTATCGGAGACTCCCATCAGCTCGGGTAGATCGGAGGAGATTACAGTTACTCCGATTCCGTCTTCAACAAGCTTATTTATCAGGTTGTAGATTTCATACTTTACCCCGATATCAATTCCGGCAGTAGGTTCGTCAAAAATTAAAACCCTGGAATTAGAAAAAAGCCATCGTGCAAGGACTACCTTCTGCCTGTTTCCTCCGCTAAGTGTTTCCACTTTAGTTTCAGTAGAAGGAGCTTTGATTTTAAGGTTTTGGAAAAATTGAAGAGAGTTTTCGATTTCCTTCTTCTCGTCAATAAAAATTCCTGTGAGAAGATTGTTAAGATTCGAAATGGTTATATTCTTCCGGATATTTAATTCCATGAAAAGCCCGTAAAGGTTCCGGTCTTCCGTAAGAAGCCCTATTCCCGATTCGATCGCATCTCCGGGTGAATTAATATTTAACTCTTCCCCGTTGAGGAAAATCTTTCCGCTCTCTTTTTTGTCCGCGCCGAAAATAACTCTTACAAGCTCGCTTCTTCCGGAACCTACCAATCCTGCTAATCCTAAAACCTCTCCTTTATATATTTCAAGATTAATATTTTTTAAAATTCCGCCGCTTAGATTCTCCATTTTTAAAATTTCTTCCCCTTTAAAGGTGGAATGATGCGGGAATTCTTCCGATAATTCTCTTCCAACCATAAGACGAATTAATTCCCTAGTATCTACCTCATTCAGCTTAAAGGTACCGGCTGACTTTCCGTCCCTTAAAACCGTAACCCGGTCCCCGATTTTAAATATTTCTTCAAGCCTGTGGGAGATATAAATAATTCCGGTCCCGGTTTCCTTTAACTTTTTAATGGTAGCGAATAGTATTTCAATTTCTTTATTTGTCAGGGGAGCAGTCGGTTCATCCATTGCAAGTATCTTTACATTTCTCCTGAGCGCCTTTGCAATTTCAACGAATTGTTTTTGGGCAATGCTGAGCTTATGTACGGGCAGAGAGGGATCAATTTTTTCACCGAGCTGATCTATAGTAGCGGCGGCCAGCTCATTCATTTTATTCTTATCTAAAAGGGATAATTTTTTTGAAAGCTCATTCCCGAGGAAAATATTATCGGCTGCCGAAAGTTCCGGGACCAGCTTGAAATCCTGGTAGATTAATCCGATTCCCAACCCCTGGGAATCGGACGGATTATTAATTTCGGCTTCTTTATCATTGATAAATATTCTGCCTGAATCTTTTTTAACTGCACCGGATAGAATTTTCATTAAGGTGGATTTCCCCGCGCCGTTTTCCCCGACAAGACAATGAACTTCCCCCGGGTTTAAATCGAAAGAAACATTATCCAATGCCAGGACGCCCGGGTATTGCTTGGTAATGTTTGACATCCGGAGGAGGTTATTCATATAAGCTAGATATATTCGCCTTTCTTTCTCTTTCTCGTTCTCTTTCTCTTACTCATGGTGAAAAAGAGAAAGAGTAAGAGAAAGAATTTAGTTTATCTTATTTTTACTTAAACTTTCCTTATCTGCGATCCCCACTTCAACAGGAATGGAAGGGGGAACGCTCTTCCCTGCAAAATAATCTTTAATTGCCTGGATTGTCTTTTCACCAATCTTCTTAGGGTATTGAACTACATCAGCTTTTAAAGGAGAATTATTCAAAATTGCATCGACTGCAGGAGGAGTTGCATCATATCCGATAATTACAATTCCTTTTCTGTTAAACTGCTGAACAGCATCGAGGGCGCCTAAAGCCGAATCATCGTTTATTCCGAAAATTCCGTTAAGTTTTGGATTTGCCTCTAATACATCGGCGGTAACCTGCAGTGCTCTGTCGCGCACTCCTTGGCCGTTTACATCGGCGGCTATTTTTATGTCCGGATATTTCGAAAGCTCATCGGTAAATCCCTGTACACGATCTATTACCGATGTAATTGCAGGCTGATTTATTATTGCGATTTTCCCCTTCCCGTTCAGCAATTTTGCCAAATACTCTGCCGCTTTTTTCCCGCCTTCAATATTATTGGAAGCGATGTGCGAGATTACTTTGCCTTCCTGGGCAGCGATATCCGCAGTGAATACGGGAATTCCGGCATTATTTGCCTCTTTAATTCCCGAACCTATTCCCTTTGAATCAACCGGGCAGACAACAATTGCATCGACTTTCCTTGAGATGAAATCTTCAATCTGGGCGATTTGCTTCCCCAGATCCCAATCTGCCGAAGTAATTATAAGGCTGTAATTATTTTTGCCGGCCTCATCATTTAAGCCTTCTTCCAAATCTCTGTAGAAAATGTGCTGGCGTGCAAGAAGAGTTACACCTATAATCCTGCTATTTCCTTTTTTCTCTTTTTTTTCTCCGCATGAGAATAAAAGGACTGCAAGTAAAATTATTGTAAAAAGATTATTGAACTTGGGTAAACTCATTGTTCAATCCTTCAATAAAAATTTGTCAGCTTAATTAATTTAAGGAATTCTTCAAATCGCCGGCAAATTACTTTAATTGTTGTTTTATGGATTGCGTAAAGCTAAAGTGATCTGTCTCAATCTTATTGAATTAAAGTATTTAAAGATTGTGTTGCTTCTTTTCCTGCATTATAAAGATCTTAAAAGCAACAGGCAATTTATTAAAATTAGCTGCAAGAGGGTATTTTTATCAAAATTTTAACTTTATGCTACGAATATCCTCCCGCGGGAGGGGGCGGGGCGAAAGTAGTATATGGCCTGTCTCAAAGCTTAATCAATCAGGGGCACCAGGTTGATATTGTAACCATGTCATATAAGGATTTGCCTTCCTTCGAGGACCATCAGAACCTAAGGGTATTCAGAATAAAATGTTTAAGACTGAGAAAATCAATCTGCACATGGCCGGAGATGTTGATTTATCTGTTTATGGCTGTTCCAAAAGTAGTAAAGCTTATGCGGGAGAATAATTATGATATTAACCATACCCATTTTATCTATCCTGACGGTATCCTTGCTTATTTAATAAAAAAAATTTTCAGGAAACCTTATATAATAACTGCACACGGCTCGGATATCCCCGGATATAATCCCGACAGATTTAAGCGGCTGCATAAGCTGATAAAACCGCTGGGGAAAAGGATTATTAGTAACTCTCAAAAAATAATAGTACCGAGTAAAAATCTTGAATGCTTAATCAAGAAAATCTCACCCGGAGTCAAATCTATAGTTATTCCTAATGGTATTAATTTAAATAAATTTTCATCTGAAAGACTCAAGCAGAAGAAAATTTTAGTGGTTTCCCGATTATTTGAGAGAAAAGGAATACAATACTTTCTGCAAGCGCTCACCGGGATGAGCCATGAATTTGAAGTAAATATTGTAGGAGACGGCCCTTACTTGGGAAACCTAAAAAAGCTATCAAATGAAAGAAATTTGCCCGTCAATTTCCTGGGGTATCTTGAGAATAACTCCAAGGAGCTTCAGAATCTTTATGAAAGTTCGATGATTTTTGTATTCACTTCGGAGTCTGAAAATTTCCCGATGGTTCTTCTTGAAGCGATGATTGCAGGCCTGGCAATAATTACTACAAATGATACGGGCTGTGCCGAAGTTGTGGGGAACAGCGCACTGCTGGTCGGTTCAAAAAATTCTGCTGCAATAAGGGAATCCCTTGAGAGTTTGATCAATCATCCCCGCCTCTGCATGGATTTAGGGAAAGCTGCAAGGAAAAGAGTAGAAGAATATTTTGGATGGGATTACATATCACTTAAGTATATCGATTTATATGCGCAGATTAAGAGCAATGGATTTAAGGCACAACATTTTGCGGCACTTTTTGCTTTTATATTTTTTCAGTTTTTATAATTTGGAAACGGAATTATTAATTAATCTTTTTGGTATGGTAAGCTGGTTAAGAGGAATTTGAAAATGGTTTTTGATCAGTTTAGAGATTTCCCCGGCAGGCCGGAAAAATCATTTAGGAAAGAAATCAGGTATAATGAATCCCAGAAATCAGCTGATTTTATTTGCTAAAATTCTTCTTTCAGGGATAATCCTTGCCTATCTTTTTTACTCAATCCCGGTAAAGGAAATAATTAATTCAATCCTGAGCACAAATTTATATTTTTTTGCTGTCGGGATTCTTTCCGCCGTTCCGATAAATTATCTGTCGGCATTTGAAACACAATATCTAACCGGCATACAAGGAATAAAGCTGTCGGTGACGGAAATACTGAAGATACATCTTGCAACAAGCTTTTACGGATTATTCCTTCCGGGAATCCTTTCCGCCGGGGCGGTAAAATGGTATAAATTTTCAAAGTTCGGAAAGAAATCCTCCGCTGCAGCAGTTGTCGTAATTAACAGGCTTCTGGAAGTTCTTATGGTTGTATTTGTAGGAATTCTCTTTTTTTTCCCGGCCCTGCTTTCCTCGGGCAACCACAGTATACTGATGGTATTAACGGCGGTTTTAATTTTTATGATCCTTTTTTATTTGCTTCTGCTGAGCTCCGGCGGTTTAAAATTTATTCTTAAAATCGTTTTTATGATTCCTTTGAACAAACGCTTCAGGGAATTATTAAACAAATTTGCCGGTGCTTTGCTCCAGTTCAGGAACTTGTGTTTAAAAGATCATTTTAAAATTATTGGGCTCCTGTTTCTTTATCATTCATTGGGAATTTTCTCTTTCTATTGTTTTGCAAAATCCCTTGATATAACCCTGAGCATATGGGTAATCGGGTGGATTAGGTCTGCTATGTCAATTGCAATTATGCTCCCTTTATCCTTCGCGGGCTTCGGGATCCGGGAAGGCACCCTTGTGCTCCTCTTCAGCCGGTATGGAATTAAAGCCGAAGCCTCAATGGCTCTTTCGTTCCTGTTTTTCTCGAAAAACTTAATTACCTCTCTTCTGGGGGGAATATTTGAATTAAAAGATTTTATACTTTCTAAGAAAAGTTCTAAAGAGGGAATGCTTAATCCCATTAGAGAAAATTAAAGCTGGTTCTAATTGAAAAATGAATAATAATTGAGTGTAAATTTTGCCTTTGAATTCTTTATCCATGAACAAAACAGATCTTACCGCTGTAATAGTATTAAGCTTTAATAAAAGATATGATATTCTTGAATGTCTTGGAAGCATTTTTAATTTGGAATATGATAATTACGAGATAATAGTTGTCGATAACGGTTCTACCGACGGTTCGCCTGAGGCAGTTAAATCCCGGTATCCTCAAGTGCATCTCCTTGAATCCAAAAAAAATTTAGGCGTTGCAGGCGGAAGAAACCTGGGAATAAAGTATGTGTCTGAAAATTTAAATTGTAATTACATTCTCTTCCTCGATGATGATGTTATTATTGATAAAAAAGCTCTTGGGGAAATGATTTCTTCCTTTTATTCAAATAAAAACATCGGAATAGTTGCCCCTAAATGTTTTTTGTCAGCAATGCCCGGAATAATAGGATATGCAGGCGGACTATCTGTTAATCTGTTTACAGGCAAAATTGCCGATATTGGCGGAGGGAAGAAGGACAACGGGCAATTTGATAAATCGGCTTTTATTTCATCAAGCGGGGGTTTATGCCTGGTTAGCAGGAGTTTATTTAATGAGATTGGACTATATGACGAAAATTTTAATCCTTACGGCTGGGAAGATGTTGATTTCTCGTTAAGAGCAGTAAGGAAAGGTTATAGAATTTATTATAACCATAAAGCAGTTGTTTTTCATAAAGGAGGAAAAATCGGCAGGGGAAAAGGTTTAACAGATTATGAATTTTCAAAATCCAGGAATTATTTCTATTTAATAAGGAAGCATGCAAATTTCTTTCAGCGTCTGACTATCGGTTCAATCCTTCCTTTCAGAATTTTGTCTATTGTTTTGAAGCAGTTAGCACGCAAAGAATTTAAAACATTAACATCTCAGCTGGGAGGATTTTTGAGTTTATTAAATAAAAGACCGGAAACATGATTACAGCTGTGCTGCAAAATTTAAAAGCAAAACAAATTTATTTTGTCGTTGGAGTGCCGTTTCTCATTTATCTTCTCCATATGTCATTATTCGGCAAGTGGATAATTGACGATGCAGGAATTTCATTTGCATATTCCAGAAATTTAACCCAAGGTTTTGGGCTAGTATCCCAGCCGGGGGCGGAACCTGTTGAAGGGTTTTCTAATTTAGCGTGGGTTTTGCTCTTTGTCCCGTTTCATATTTTAAAGTTATTTCATCCGGCTTATACTCCAAAACTAATGAGCGCAATCCTGGTTTTGTTTTTATTCATAACCATGTTTAAAATCATTAGACTGCTTTCTGCCGGGTATATCATTGTATCATTTATTTGTTTAATATTTTTATCTTTAAATACCTCATTTGCCGTCTGGACTAGTTCAGGATTGGAAAACCCGCTTTATGTTTTTTTAATTTTTTCTCTTCTTTACCAGATGATTAAAATCAGCTTGAACCCGGAATCTAAAAGCATTATTGCCGCAGAGGTTATCATTTTTCTATTGGCAATAACCCGTCCCGAAGGGATACTTTACTTATTAGTTCCCGTTATTTTTTCCTTATCCAATTATTTCTTTCGGAAGGAAAAAATAAATAAAAATGCAGCCGAATTGTTTTTATATTTATTTGTTTTCATTTCTTTATTCGGCGGTTTATTAATATTAAGATTATTTTATTTCAAAGATATTTTGCCCAACACTTATTATGCTAAAGGGGGACCTGATTTAGCGGATCTAAAGAATTTACTCCTCTTAAAACCTGATATTTATAAAGGAATTTCGGAACTTTTTGGAAGCGCCTTCCCTGTCTGGGGGAATTTATTGTTTTTCATAACTGTAATTCTGACAACTTATCTGGTCGCAATAAAAAGTTTTTCAAAGCAGCATTTGCTTCTGTTTTTAATCCTGGCCGTTTCAATAATAAATTATTTTTTATTGCCTGAGGATTGGATGAAGGAATATAGATTCGCCACTCCCTTCTTCCCCATTTTATATTCTTACCTATTAATTCTTTTCGGGAATTTTATAAATAAATTTAAATGGAAAAATCTGCGTAAGGAAATTTCATTCACTATCCTCGTTATAATATTTTTATTGCCCGCTGCATTAAGCTTTCAAAAAAGATCATACGTTTTCAGAAATAACCCCACGGTTCCGTTCCAAATGGTTGTAGATAAATACTGCAGCACATTTGATAACTATGCATCTTTATTTCATGTAAAAAATGGTTCTCTCCTGCTGCCGGATATTGGGGGACCGCTTTACTACTCAAAACTAAAAATTTATGATATTGCCGGGCTGACCGATAGGACAATAGCCAAAACATTGGAAATTAATCAGAAAGATTTCTACGACTATATTTTTAAAACTATAAAACCAACTTTTATACATGTACATGAAATCTGGGCTTACCGCGCGAATCTGGATTCGGATAAACGCTTCCGGGAAGATTACGAACCGATAACGGAATACATTGAGCCGTCGATAGAAAAGAAATACGGAAACCTTAGGGTATATTCCGGGAATTATATACGAAAAGATATTTTAAAGGGCCGGACAGAGCTTCTCCAAAAAATTAGTCGGCTTTCGGATGATTCCGACGATTCGGAAGACTCCGATGATTTATATTAAACCGGAAATTTTTAATGTCGAAAAATATTAATGAAAACCTGCATCCCGAAATTTCCGTGGTCATTCCTTTTTATGGAAATATAGAAGACTTAATTAATTCTTTAAATGGTCTGAAAAACCAGACTTTTAACAAATGTTTCGAAGTAATTGTTGCTGAAAGCGGAAAAAATCCCGAACTAAAAAAAATTATATCCTCTATTCCAAACGCCGTTTTAATCTCATGCGAAACGATAATGTATCCCGGTAAGGCGAGAAATCTGGGAGCCGCAAATTCAAAATCCAACCTGATTGCATTTATTGATGCCGATTGTGTCCCCAAGAGCGATTGGCTTTTTGAAATATATACATCTCTGATAAATCAAAGTGAAATAGTAATTGGACCCGTCATTAATTTGTTTCCTTTTCACCCGGTTGCATCTGTCGATAATCTTCTGCAGTTCCCCGATTTTCAGAAAAATCGCCCGGCTAAAAATATCTCTCATTTCCCGGCTTGTAATTTTGGAATAACCAAAAATTTATTTTATCAGACAGTTGGATTTCCTGAAAATATCCTTACCGGGGAAGATGTTTTGTTCAGTCAGTCAGTCCTTAAAAAAAATAAAGATAAAGTTTTTTATAATTGCAGGCAGATTGTTAAGCATAGCGGCAGAAAAGATCTCAAATCTTTCGTAAAGCACAATTCCAGCCTTGGATTTCACAGAGGATATTTAAATCTTAAAATTTCCGGTAAAATAAGGAAGAACAGGGATAATTTCTTGTTGGCATTAATGTTCGGGATAAGAAGATTAATTTATATCTCGGCCCGTACTCTCCAATGGAACCCCTTGGGGATATTCAGGATTATCTTCTTTTTCCCATTCCTGATTATTGGTTTATCAGCTTGGATCCAGGGCTTCCGGAAAGGAAACAAAAAATATATTGAAGAAAATTTTGAAGCCTAAAGTGAATATCGGAATAGTAGGCTGCGGGAGAGCGGCGGAATTAATTTACATTCCTGCGCTAAAAAGATTCCCCGAAATTAAAGTTGCCGCAGTTGTAGATCCGGTTAAAGAAAGAAGAGAGCTGCTCTCGGCAAGATTCGAACATTGCAGTTGTTATTCTTCAATCGTTCCGGATTTCATAAATCAAATTGATGCCGCAGTTATAAGCACTCCCCCGGATGCTCATATTTCATCGGCCGCTGTTCTCCTGAGGAATAATAAATTTGTGCTCGTTGAAAAACCGTTGGCTCTTACTAAGGAGGGAGTTCATGAATTAATTCTGACGGAAAAAAAATCAAATGCTTTATTAATGATGGGCTTTAATCACAGATACTGGCTGCCTGCTCTAAAATTAAAAGAAAAGCTTTCCGTGAAAAAGAAAATTATTTCTGCTGAAATTGTATTTACCGGGGATTATAGCAAATGGAATCCGGTTTCTTTCCAAAGCGATCCCTTAAATGATCTTGGTCCACATGTTTTTGATCTGGTTAGATTCATCTTTAACAAAAAGATTATCTCAGTTAAAGCGGAATCTGCGAGAGGGAAGAGTTTGAACGTGAAAATCAAACTAGAGGATGATTTAATTATTGATTCTCATATTGCTCATTGCGGCAAAACCGAAAAAACTATTAATGTGGTTACCGATGATGGGAAATATTCCTTACTTCTCGGATCGGAGAGAATTGCACCCGAAATTAATTTGCGGCGAAAACTTTTTGATTTAAAGGACAGGGTTAAAAGGAAAATATTAAGACAAGCTTCGCCGGTAAAAAGAACTTTTGAACTGCAGCTTAAAGATTTTTTTAATCTTGTTAATTCAAAAAAAATAGAATATGCCGGAATTAACGGAGGTATCTCCGCAATTATTGCTGTAAATGGGGTAAAAGATTCAATTAAGTATAACGGGAAGGAAATCTGCTTAAATGAAGCCGGATAAAAAAGTACTTGCAATAGCGCTGGATGCCGCAGAACCCAGCCTCATTGAAAAATGGATGGATGAAGGTATACTTAAAAATTTGGCTTTAATCCGTTCAAAAGGATCATACGGCAGATTGTCCTCATCGGCTGAATGGCTTGTCGGTTCTCCGTGGCCCACATTTTATACCGGCACTTTGCCGAATAAGCATGGAATTTATCATTACCTGCAGTGGAGAAGCGATAAGATGGATTATGAGCGGCCTAACCCGGATTGGATTAATGCGGTTCCATTCTGGCGGCAGCTCGGAAAAGGTTCCAGAGTTATTGCAGTCGATATGCCTCTGGCTTTTCCCCCCGATCCGTTTAGTGGAATTGAAATCTCAGGCTGGGCGTCGCACGATAGAATTTTTCCTCCTTTTTCCTACCCGCCGGAAAAAATAAAATGGGTAATCAAAAAGTTCGGCAAGCCCCCTGTAAGCGATGAAGTGGGCGGGCTCCAGAAAATGAGCGGATTAAAAAAAGTTAAGGAAGAATTAATTCATGCTGCTGAAAAAGAAACTGAATTGATCCTGGAATTAATTAGGAATGAAAAATGGAACCTGCTTTTATGCTGTTTGACATCACCGCATCGCGGAGGTCATAAGTTTTGGGACATGACAAATATAAAAGGAAACTATTCCGAAAAGGATAAAATACTTTTTAAAAATTATTTAAGAGATATTTATATCTCGTGCGATGAAGCTGTCGGTGAAATTATTAGAAATGCAGGAGAAAATGTCGATGTCCTGGTATTTTCTCTTCACGGGATGGGAGTAAATACGACATTGACCGATAAAATGCTCCCTTCGATGATTTCCAATATTCTAAACGGCAAAAAGGGATCGACCGAAAATGGCAATTCCGGCTTTGTTAAGAAAATTAGAAACTTTATTCCCCTTGGATTGAGATCAAATTTAAGAAAGCTTCTGCCGGTTTCTCTTCAGGATAAAATGACCGCTTACTGGCGGATGGGAAATAAAGACTGGAGCAAAACGAAAGCTTTTAACCTGGTTGCCGATCTGCAGGGTTATATCAGGATAAATTTAAAAGGGAGGGAGCAGAAAGGATCCGTTGAGCCGGGACAAGAATATAAACATCTTTGTGATCGGCTTAAGGATGGTTTGCTGACGTTTAATGATCCGGAAACTAAGGAGCCCGTGATTAAAAATATAAGAAAGAAAGAGGATCTGTTTATTAAGGGAAAAGGATTTGATAATCTTCCGGATCTGCTGGTACAATGGAAAAACAAGCCTGCATCTTCTTATGCAAAGATTACTTCCGAACAATTCGGAGAAGTCTATTGGCCTATGCCGGGTTTAAACCCCGACGGCAGAAGCGGTAATCACAGGCCGGAGGGATTTTTGCTCACGGCAGGGAAAAATATTAAGATCAACTCATCAATACAAAACAAGCATATCATCGATTTAGCTCCCACGATAGTAAACCTTCTCGGTGCAGAAATACCAAAAGGTTTTGATGGGGAAGTAATTGAAGAGATTATTAAAAGAGAATAGAACACGGATTTAACTGATTCGACGGATTTAACCGGATCAAATCCGTGAAAATCTGTGTAATCCGTGTTCTATTGTTTTTTATCTGACGGAAATATTTAAATTCTTTTTATCTGCCGCTTTGATGACCAATGTTTGTTCATCTTTTAAATAACAAAATCCTTCAGCTGCAGAATTTAAACTTTTAAGATCCTTAAATGATTTAAGGTCATTATTATTAACGGAAACCCTTTCCGGTAAAGCCGAATCTAAAACTTTAAAAAGATAATCTTTCCTTCCTAAATCAAATCCATCTTTTTCTTTAGATACGTTTATTTCGACGGAATTAATATTCTTATCTACTTTAAACTTTGTTAATGAGAATGCACCGTTTTTATAATTCGTTGTTATTCCGTCATCTTCATATAATTGATAAACTGAACTACCGGAAGGAAATATTTTTACCTCAAGCTCTTCAATCTTTTTCTCGCCAACATAATTTTGTTCCTGCTGCATCGGAATTATGCCCCCTTCTCTGATAAAAAGAGGAATTTCCCGCTGCGGCACTTCAATAATTATCCATTGATTCCCTTCATAGATTTTATTCGTCCACCAATCAAACCATTTTCCTTCAGGCAGATAAAGTTTCTTAAAATTTTCCTTTTCAGATAGAACGGGGGCGACCAGAAGATTATCCCCTATCATAAATTGATATTGAGAATCCCATTTATAACATTCATCATCGTTCTGGAAATCTAAAAACATCGAACGTGAGACCGGCAATCCGGTTTGAGAAGCATTATAAAATTCATTATAAAAAAAAGGAAGCAGCCTGTATCGAAGCTTTATAATATCTCTTGCCCAAGATTCAACATCTTCGCCGAATGCCCATGGTTCATGAGGAATTGTATTGTAAGCAGAATGCCCCCTGAAGAAGGGAGAGAAGGCTCCAAGCTGGATCCACCTGTTGTAAAGACCGGCGGTCGGTATTCCCATAAATCCTCCGACATCGCTGCCGGCAAAAGGAATTCCGCTGATGCCCAATCCCTGCACCATTGTGCAGGCCATCCTTAGATGATCTTCATTTGCTAAATTATCGCCTGTCCATACGGCAGCATATCTTTGAATACCTGAAAACCCGGCGCGGGTCAGAATAAACGGACGCTTTTCAGGAAACATTTTTCTTATCCCTTCAAATGTTGCCCGTGCCATTTCCAATGCATAAACATTGTGTATTCTTTTATGATTTGCCCCGAATCCCTCGAAATCAAACTGAACAATGTCCGGGAAAGCTTGTCCCCAAACAGCAGGCTCATTCATATCATTCCAGATCCCGGCAATTCCTTCCTTAAGTAGATCAGCGTTTTTTTCACCCCACCATTCGCGGGTTTCTTTTTTTGTAAAATCGGGAAAGAAAGACCAGGAAGGCCACACTTCGCCGTTATAAAATTTTCCGTCAGGGTATTTAACAAAAAGATTCCCTGCAATCCCTTCTTTTGCCGCAAAATAATTTGAATCGGCTTTAACTCCCGGATCTACTATTGTAATAATTTTAAATCCTTCTTTTGAAAGATCGTTCAGCATTTTCTGGGGTTCAGGGAATCTTTCTTTATTCCAGGTAAAAACCCTGTATTCATCCATATAATGGATATCAAGATAAATCACATCAATCGGAATGTTTCTGTTCCTGAAGTTCTCTGCTAAATTTCTTACGTTTGGTTCCGGGAAGTAGCTCCACCTGCTTTGCTGGTATCCCAGCGCCCACATCGGCGGCATTTCTATTCTTCCGGTCAATTGAGAATAAGAGGATATTACCTTTTTTATTTCCGGCCCGTAAATGAAATAATAATCCATCTCTCCTTTCTCGGCACCGAACCAGTAAAAGCGGTTATTGCTGGCTCCCATATTGAAATAAGATTTGTAAGTATTGTCGAAGAAAATCCCATATGCCTGCTTTAGCTTGTTTGATTCCGGACGGGTAGTTTTTTCATTTGATTTTCCAGGGAATTCTCTAATCCCGATAAAGAATGTAATTGATTGGTATAAGGGATCCTCGGTCGGTGAATAGCCCGGCTGATCCGAGTTCCACATTGTATATTGATTCCCTCTTTTATTTAAGCTCCCGGTTTTTTCACCCAGTCCGTAAAATTGTTCGTCGGGGAAGAGAGTTTTAAAACATCTTACTTCATCATTATCGAAGCTGACGCCGAATGCTTTTTCGTCTTCATTGATTAAATCCATCCCCAAATTATAAATGCTGATTCTGCAGGGTGATTTTGAGATATGCACGATCAATTCTTTGGTTCTAATCTCATAGAATTTTGAGCTGTCGGCAAACTGAAATTGGGTTTTAAGGGATTGCTCCAGGACAGAATATGAAGGCGCTTTTGAAAATTCATCTTGATTTGTATAACGGAATCTTATAATATTCGGGGCGGCAATGTAAACGTTACAGAGGGCGTTGTCCAGCTTAAGTTCAAGGTGATCGTCAAATTTAGAAAATGATTTGACGTCTCCGGCAAAAATAAATCCTTTCCCGTTTTTATCTGATCCTGCAGCAGGTGATAATTTGAAAATTAATAGTATTGAAAAGATTAGAAGCCTTTTCATATAAAAGCCTTTTTCTTTTAAAGAAAAGATCCGTTGAGTTTTTTTTATTCTTTTAAAGATACTGAATTTAAGTTTACCGATATAATTTCTGATTCTGAAACGACTTAATGCCGTTCATCAGCAGAATTTCGCATTCATTTAATAAGTCTTAATCATTATCACTTAATAAAATAATTTTTAAGGCTTAAAATCCCACAATTAATAACCAATGGAGTAAATATGAGACTCACCAAAGTCTTACTTTTTCTTTTTATTATTCCGCTTGCTTCCGCTCAAAACCTTGAAAGGAAGGATGTTGAGCAGAAATATAAATGGAATTTAGGTGACTTATTTGCATCTGAGAACGAGGTGCGGGCAACGCAGCAAGGCATCAAAAAAGAGCTTGATGAAGTTGTTTCCTACAGCGGGAAATTGGCCGCTAGCTCAGAAAATCTTTACCAGGCTTTATCTAAATATTTTGATATGACAAAAAATTATTGGAAGCTGTCCAGTTATACAAGCATGCTGAGTGATGAAGATTTGAGGGATACGAAAAACCAGGGGCTTGACCAGGAATCACAAAATCTTGGTACGGCAATTTCCGAAAAGACAGCATTTATTAATCCGGAAATTCTAAGAATTGATCCGAAAAAAATAGATCAATTTTATAAAGAGAAAAAGGAGCTTGAAGAGTTCAGAGTATTCATTACAGATATTCAAAGGTTAAGGGATCATACCCTTTCCGAAAGCGAGGAAAAAATTCTCGCCAGCTTCGGGGCGGTAACCGGAACCCCGGGAACTGTTTATAACATTTTCTGCAATGCCGAAAAACCGAATCCAAAAGTAACCTTATCAGACGGACAAGAGGTTGAGCTGACTACGTCTACTTATTCTAAGTACAGGAGCGGAGATAACAGGGAAGACAGGAAGAAGATCTTTAAAGCATTTTTCGATAATTACCAGAAATTCCAGAATACAATCGGTGCAAACTTCAGCGGAAAAGTAAAAGCCGACTATGTCTATGCTAAAAACAGGAAATACAATACTGCCCTTGAATATTCATTGAATGCCTCCAATATTCCTGTTTCCGTTTATGAAAACCTGGTTTCACAAATTAATAAAAATCTTCCCACGCTTCATAGATTTCTTAACCTGAAAAAGAAAATGCTTGGTGTTGATACGCTCCATTATTATGATATTTATACTCCTCTGGTTAAACCGGAACTTGCAGGCGAAATGAAATTTACAATTGAGCAGGGGCAGAAAATAGTTTCCGATGCTCTTATGCCCTTGGGCGAGGAATACCATAACACCCTGCAGAAAGCTTTTAACAGCAGATGGATTGATTATTATCCCACCGTATCCAAGAGGAGCGGTGCTTATTCCAACGGTTCGGCATACGATGTGCATCCTTATATTTTGACTAATTGGAACGGCGATTACGAATCGGTTTCTACGATTGCTCATGAGCTCGGGCACACAATGCACAGCTACTTTTCAAATAAATCCCAGCCGTTTGTCAATTCAGGATACCCGATATTCGTTGCGGAAATTGCTTCAACAATAAACGAGAGCCTTCTGAATGACTATATGGTTAAGAATGCAAAAAGCAAAGAACAAAAGCTGTATCTGCTCGGCACTTACCTGGATTTATTGAGAAGCACTATTTTCCGCCAGACTTCTTTTGCGGAGTTTGAGCTGGCGGCTCATAAGATGGCAGAGAATAATGAGCCGATTACAGGCGAGGCATTAAGCAAGGTTTATTACGATATAGTGAAAAAATATTACGGAAATGATCAGGGAATATGCATTGTCGATCCGTATATCGCTTATGAATGGGCTTTCATTCCTCACTTTATTAATTATACTTACTATGTTTACCAATATTCTACTTCTTTAATTTATGCGACCGCTATAGCAGAAAAAATAAAGAATGAAGGTCAGCCGGCAATTGATAAATATTATTCGATACTAAAAGGAGGCAGCTCCGAATATCCGATCGATTTAATTAAAAAAGCAGGAGTTGATCCGCTCTCTTCTGAAGCGTTCGAGCTTACAATAAACAGGATGAATAAGATTATGGATCAGATTGATGAGCTGATCAAGTAAAGTTCAAGTTCAAGTTCAAGTTCAAGTTCAAGAGCAAGTTCAGACTAAAGAAAAACCTTCGGGATTACAAATACTCGCCGAAGGTTTTTTATTTGATATGAATCATTTTTCTGACTGCTGTGTCAAATGCTTGTAATCGGTAGAAATAAATTCCTGAGGGCAAATCAGAGGCATCAAAATCAATCTCGTATACTCCTTTTTCCTGGTACTGATCGACCAATACTTTTACTTCTCGCCCCAGAATATCAAAAACCGAGAGCCTTACTTTATGAAATGCAAATATCTGGTAAGGGATCTTTGTCGTTGAGTTAAAGGGATTTGGATAGTTGGTATAAAGAACATCATAATTAGAAGGATGAAAGATAGATTCTTTTTTAAAATTTATTAGATCGGAATATTGAACATTTGCCCAAATATCATATCCTGTCGTTTGAAGCTCATTGCTTTCATAGGCGAGCAGCAGCCGGCCGTTAAATAGATCCACGCTGTTATTAGCGTTATATCCGTCGTAAAAGGGAATAATAAAATCATATTGATGCAGCTTGTACCAGCTGATGGTTTGCTTGTTGTCATTTAAATAGTAAGCGTTAAGATCAAAATCCGAATTCATGGTAACAAGTAATTTCTGGTTTTCAAATTTCACAATATCTGCTTGTGCCGCTCTGTTATAGTTATATGCATAAAAACTATTTAAAAACACAGATTCATATTCCGTATAAAATCTTTTTACATAGAAACGGTTGTAATCTGACCAAACTACAACATATTTATCTTTATCCGTTTTGCAGTTTAAAGAATATATTGCACTTCCGCTGACATTACTTTCAACAGTAAATTTGTCCGTTAAAGCTGTTCCATTTTCATTATAATAGCGCCCGTATATATTATTTTCATATTCATAAGTACTTGAATTGTAATTAAGCCATACGGTTAAAATCTTAAAATCCTGATCAATGGACAAAGCAAAAGGATGACAATTAGATAGTGTGCTGCTGATTACTTTTTCCTCAGCTAATGGAGTTAAATTCTTATTGTATTTTCGGGCTGCTGCTTCATAATAACCATACCAACAGACAAGTATCTGATCCTGATTATTAATATTTAATTTTAGATCATATTCCGAATAATTCTCGCTGACCAAAGTATTAGCTCCTATTTTTTCAGCAGCTGGACTAATACGCTGAAGGTAAACATTCCCATAATCATAGGTCTCAGATCCTGTAAATCCGATAACAAAAGTTCCGTCCGAGAGACACTGAACATCTTTATCAATCAGATGCCAGCCTTCAGCCGGGATGTCGTTTACCTGAATATTACTCCCCACCGGATTGAAATCCTTATCGTAGACCTGACAGAAAAGATCAGCTCTTCCGTTGCGGCGATCTTCCCATAAAACTATGGATATACCTTCATTGTTGAAATGGACCAAAGGCTTTATTTGATAAGAGCTGTAGAGATCATCATTTGCTTTTAAGAGGGGATTAATCGGCGTCAAATCTGATTTATATTGCTGCAGATAAATATTGGGATCTGCTTTTTCATAGTTAGAGGATGCTAAATAAAAGCAATCATGATATATATCTGTCATCGGACCGAGAAAACTGTAAAGCTTTATATCCGAATTATATTTGACATCGACTGATTTGCCTATAATCTGCCCGGACGTGCTCATTTTTTGAAAACATGGAGAGTTTTTTCCATAATAAAGAATTAGAAAAGTGTTGTCTTTATCGGATGAAATAGAATATTCATCGGAAAAATAATCAGCACCGCTTATTACCATTTCACCGGTAATAAAATTGCTGCCTGAATAGATTCTTGCATCAATCCCGTCTGCAATAAAGTTACGCGGCTGTTTTCCCCATATAATCAGGAAGTGACCGTCATCTGTTGAAGAAATTTCGGGGAACCAGCAGTCGGAACTGTCATTTGTAATGCTGACTAATGTATTGCTTCCTGTCATTTCGCCTGAACTGTTTAAAATCTGAAGATAAATTTCTGAAAATTGACCTTGGCCGTATGAACTCCATGTAATGCAGAAATTACCTGTTTTATCTACGGCAATATGTTTTCCTTGGCCGATGCTTGAAGGACCCATTGCAGGTTCGCTGACATATATTTCAGGTGTAAGCGGTAATCCGGCATTTTCAAATAATCTGGCATAAACTTTAAAATCCCAATCTCCCTGTTCTGAAGCCCACATAACAAGAAAAGAACCATTCTCATTTACAGCGACGCAGGGTTCCATTGTATTCATTCCCCATGTTGTATTTACTTCAATATTTCCTCCTGCTTTATGCGCGTCATTTGTGAATCTTTGAGCCATAACCTGGCTGAAATTCTTCAGCCAAGTAATTACAAAATCTCCTTTTTTATTCGCTGCAATGAATGGAGAATTATTCCCTTCAATCGCATCCTCATTTACTTTAAAATTATTCCCGATTTTTTCATTTCTACTATTATAGAACTGTGCATAAATCTCCCTTTTTCCGGTCCTGTAATCAAGCCATGTCAATGCATAGTTTCCGCTGCTGTCGGCAGCTATACTGGCGCCGTATTGTTCAGCGCCGTAATCGCCTTCCAATGTATTAACCAAGAAATCTTCTTTAAGCTTGCGTAAAGTGTCTTCGGAAAAAAGACCTGTTTCTTTTTGCAGCACCTGCATTCCCGTATTAATTTTATGATTCCGGAAAACCACATTCCCAATCCGGGTTTCTTTTGGGCCGGTCTGGGAGAAAGAAACTGCAGAAAAACAGAATATTAATCCGGCGGCAGATATTACTAGTTTCTTCATGAATTTAGCTCCCTTATTTCATTAAACAAGAGAATGAGTTCAGAAGTAAAAATTTAATCCCAAGCCAACCCGCGTAGTTATATCCGAGTTGCTGTATTCATTTGTTGAAGTCTCAACCTGATAGGATGAACCGCTGCGGGAATCATATTTTGCATTGATGGTTGAATATTGCATACGGATAGAAGAAAACAATGAAAGTGATTCATTGAAGAAATATTCGGCACCGAAACCGATATTAAAATGCCAGGGTGAATTTAAATCTTCCAAATAATCTTCCCTATTGTTTTCACTGAAAGTCCCAGGCTGCGGGCTCGTAAATAAAGACTCTTCTTTTACAGTAGCAAAAGCGATCTGCTTGCCTATTCCCCCAAGCATATATGCATTGACTTTCTCATTAAGAAAATCTTTAAAGTAATACTTAAATCCAATAGTGAAATCAAAAAGCTTCAGATCTTCGGAGTTTAGAATTCCGCTGTCATAATTGTAACCCTGTTCCTGGATTCTTTGATGAGTTTCGTCTCTTTCTTCCGTAAAATTTAATGTATAGCTGATATCCAGAGTTGCACGAAAGCGATGGGCAATAAGGTAACTAAACTGCCCTTCCATATTAGTCTCGTTATATATTGTACTTGTTATATACCTTAAATCGGGATAGCTTGGTTCGTATACGAAATCATATATTTTAGC
Source organism: Ignavibacteriaceae bacterium (assembly GCA_035542335.1). Classification (GTDB taxonomy): domain Bacteria; phylum Bacteroidota; class Ignavibacteria; order Ignavibacteriales; family Ignavibacteriaceae; genus DATKLQ01. Next base: position 22,043 of record DATKLQ010000045.1, read on the forward strand.
CGAATAATATGGAATATAAAATACTCCGAATGACCATCTGTTTCCCAGCGAATCCTTTTCTGAAGTGATTTCTTCTTTAACTGCCGTGTCTTTGCTGGCTTTTTCTTTTTGGGCAAATTTTTCCCACCTGTTTTGTACAAAAGATTTAAGTGAGTCAATGCTTGCTATATAGCCGGCCTCCTTATTATAAATTTCACCGAAGCCGTCCAATTTAATTTTTAAAATAGATTCAAGAATCACCGATTCATAGATGCTGTTGGAATAAAGAAATTCGATGTGGGTATCCGAAAAATCTGTCATCAGGCATGGATATACTTTATCATTATACATAAACACAGTATCCGGGTATGGGTACTGTGCGTATAAAGTAAATGAAATTAATAAAAAAGATAAGTACTTCATTAGTCTTCTCCCTTAGTTTATTAAGCCAATTAAAGCAAATGTTTTTCGAGTGAACTAATTTTGAATTGTGAGATCTTGTAATGCTCCCCATACCTGCTGCAGAATTATTTTCTTTATTCTTAACCTAAAAAACTTGGATCTAAATAGCAATGGGAAATTTATTATTATTTTAAAAATTCCCCCGGAGCATTTCATCTCCGGAGGAATATTTATTGCTCACGGGGCAAAGTTTTTATTTTTTGGCTGCTTGATTTTTTCTGCAGGTTCGGAACCAACCGCAGGGTAGGAGCTTATACGTTCACTGCTTCTTTCATGTTTTACCTTTCGGTATTGCATAGCATCCAGGCTCAACGGTCCTGCACCGAAATAAGAAATTATAAGTGCTCCGCCGAGCATTGAGAGATTTTTAAGGAAGTTAGAATATTCCATCTGAGCTGCCATCGGATCGGCAGCCGCCCAGAATTGATGCATAAAGTAGGTTACAGGGATAAGAAATAAAACAATCAGCCAAGCCCCGGCTTTTGCTTTATAACCCAGTATTACACTTAGTGCCCCGAGAAAGGCAATAATTCCTGAAAGCGGGACAACAACCGAAGCAAACGGAACGCCGTGTGATGCGGCATAAGCTGCCCCTGCAGGTTTAAAGTGATTAATAATTGTTTCCAGGAATATAAATGAGAAAAGAATTCTCCCCAGCAAAGCTATGTACCTCATCGTTTCATCTCCTTTCTATCGTTATCAAAATAAAAGGTATTGATTTTAACAAATGATTATTGTGCTAAAAACCAATATTCCCTTGGAACTTTTTTTAACTATTATCGACATGTTTTGTTTCTATCTTACATATTATCCTTTCATTTCCAAAATTTTTAGATGTTATGTTCTTCACAAAAGGTTAAAGACTTATTAAGGAGAATCGGCCCTGGCTTTATTACCAGCGCATTCGATAAAAATGATTCTGCGATTTTTTCGTTTTTACTTGCATTCGTGATCTGTTTTATCGTATATTTACGATATACAATAAGGACGAAATAATGGCCGTATCAAAAATATCCGAATTTGAAGAAAAAGAGATAGAATTGGCTGATATTGCTAAAGCTTTATCTCATCCTGCCAGAATAAAGATCTTAAAAATACTTGCCGAGAGCAATGCCTGCATGTGCGGGGAAATTGTTGATCTGCTTCCCCTTTCTCAAGCCACAGTATCGCAGCATTTAAAAGAATTAAAGAGAGTTGGATTGATAAAGGGAGATATTGACGGCCCTAAAGTCTGTTATTGTATTGATAAAAAAATATTTGAAAAATATAAAAAAGAGTTTGAAAGTTTTCTTTCCGGTATTAATGAACTAAATAATTGCTGTTGAATTGAGAGGAGGAAAATGAATAAGATAAGTGTATTGTTTGTTTGCATCCATAACAGCGCGAGAAGCCAGATGGCGGAGGCGTTTTTGAATAAATTGGCAGGCGATAGGTTTCATGCGGAAAGTGCAGGATTGGAACCCGGTATGCTGAATCCGGTTGTGGTTGATGCCATGAAAGAAGTTGGAATTGATATTTCGGGAAATCAGACTAAAGATGTATTTCAGTTTTTTAAAGAAGGAAGAATTTATCAATATGTTATTACCGTGTGTGATCAGACGGCCGCAGAACGATGTCCGATTTTTCCCGGGATCGCAGAGAAGCTGCACTGGAGTTTTCCCGATCCTTCTGCTTTGAAAGGAAAATATGAGGATAAGCTCCGGGAGACTAGAAAAATCAGGGATCTCATAAAAAATAAAATTGAAGAGTGGACTAAAGAATTTCAAAATCATACAGCAGAATTAAAGAGATAAATAAATGGGAACTCTAAGCAGCCGCCTTTCTTTCCTCGACAGGTACTTGACCTTATGGATCTTCGCTGCAATGCTTTTAGGTGTCTTCTCGGGGTATTTCTTCCCGGGCATTGTAAATTTCTGGAACGGTTTCCAGAACGGTACTACTAACATCCCGATTGCAGTCGGACTAATCTTAATGATGTATCCTCCTCTTGCTAAAGTAAAATATGAAGAGCTCGGAAGAATTTTTCAAAATTATAAAGTTCTAACTCTTTCTCTCCTGCAAAATTGGGTAATCGGACCAGTGTTGATGTTTCTTCTGGCTGTAATTTTTCTGAATGATCATCCGGAATATATGGCTGGCTTAATATTGATTGGCCTGGCACGCTGCATTGCGATGGTTATAGTGTGGAACGAGCTGGCAAAAGGTAATACCGAATATGCTGCCGGCTTGGTAGCTCTAAATTCAATTTTCCAGGTAATCTTTTATTCTCTTTATGCCTACATCTTTATTACATTGCTGCCGCGATGGTTTGGTTTAACTTCATTTGCCGCAAATATCTCCATTGGCCGGATCGCGGAAAGTGTGTTTATTTACCTAGGTATTCCTTTCATTGCAGGAATTGCTACCAGAACATTTTTGCTTAAGCTGAAAGGGAAAGAATGGTACAGCAGGAGTTTTATTCCCAAAATTTCTCCGGTTACTTTAATTGCACTGCTATTTACCGTTTTTGTAATGTTCTCCCTGAAAGGAGAAGTTATAATTAAAATACCTATGGATGTAATCAGAATTGCCATGCCGCTGGTAATATATTTTATCCTGATGTTTTTTGTTTCTTTTTATTTGGGAAGAAAAACCGGTGCGGATTATCCTGTAACAGCCACCCTCTCATTTACTGCAGCAAGCAACAATTTTGAGCTTGCTATAGCTGTAGCTATCTCGGTATTCGGAATAAATTCCGGCGAAGCTTTTGCCGCAGTAATCGGACCGCTGGTAGAAGTCCCTGTTCTTATAAGCCTCGTTAATTTCTCTCTTTATTTTCGAAAGAAATTTTTTATTCTTAAAGAAATAGGTCAATTGGATTATTAATATAAAATGAAAGGTTAACTCAAATGAGTACTGATAATGAATTGAAGAAAATAGTTAAGGAAAAGTATTCCGAAATCGCTGTGCAATCCGAAAAGAAAGGCTGCGGATGCGGATGCAGTTCATCCAAAGTTGTAGATTACACAATAATAAAGGATGAATACCATAATATGGACGGCTATGTCGCCGAAGCTGATTTAAACCTTGGGTGCGGTTTGCCTACGGAGCACGCCGGAATAAAAAAGGGAGATGTTGTTGTTGATCTCGGCTCCGGTGCAGGGAATGATGTATTCGTCGCCCGTTCATTAACGGGAGAAGCAGGAAAAGTAATAGGAGTGGATATGACTGAGGAGATGATTAATAAGGCGAACAGGAATAAAGAAAAAGTAAATGTTAAAAATGTTGAATTCCGTTTAGGTGAGATCGAAAACCTTCCTGTGGAAAATAACTCGGCAGATGTAGTGATCAGCAATTGTGTTTTAAATTTAGTCCCCGATAAGAAAAAAGCTTTTTCTGAAGTTTATAGGGTATTAAAGGAGGGTGCGCATTTTTGTGTCTCCGATATAGTCATTAAAGGTGAGCTTCCTAAAGGGATTAAAAAGTCCTCCGAAATGTATGCAGGCTGTGTTGCAGGAGCACTTCGGCAGGAAGAATATTTGGAAATAATAAAAGATGCAGGATTCAAGAATATTCAAATTAAAAAATCGAAAGATGTGGGCTTACCTGATGAACTCCTGAAAGAATATCTATCTTCCGAAGAAATAAAATCATTTAAGGAAAGTAAAATCGGAATATTCAGCATAACTGTTGTCGGTTATAAAAATTAATTTATATTGATTGCCGGATATAACTTTGTATCCGGCATCATGGATTAATCTTCAGTCCGCAGTCTTCAGTTATCAGTAGGAACTTTATCGTCAAATTGAATGCAAAATGGAAAAGAAATGGTTTAGCGGTATTCGGTAATGAAACCCGTATCGTTGGATGTAAAACGTAAATCGAAGAATACACGTTACCGATATTCGAAACGGGCTTCGTAACCG